>CAYFQS010000208.1:0-6740 GCA_964345245.1 uncultured Planctomycetaceae bacterium
GTGGTGCACCACCCCGAAGCGAAGTATTTCAACGTGTGAGGGAATGCAAGCGCCTGATCCGGACCTTCGCTGACGCTGCGGTCCGGCTTGCGAGCAGTCCACCGCCCCCGGCGCGAGCCGGGGGCTTTTCTTTGATCGCGCCGAAACAGAGTGCGGCGGTGATGCACCCGGTGGATGATTCGGGCGAATCGCAACCCGGGGGGGCGTCGGAGCACGCGGCGTTCGGCATGTGGGTCGACCGCGACGACATGCGGGCCGTCTCCATCGTCACTTACACGGAACTGCTGCAAGGGGCTCGCGACAAGGCCGAGGTGCGGGCGATCAAGTCATTCCTCGCCGATCTCGATTTTCGCACGCTGCCCCTGACCGAGAACATCGGGCATCGCGCCTCGATCTATCTGGAGGAATACGGCCTGAGGGTGTCGATGAGCATGGCCGACGCCTTGATCGCCGCCGCCGCGGTGGAAGCGAACGCCGTGCTGCTCACCGCCAATGACAAACACTACCGCCCCATCCGTGAGCTGGAGATCAAGCGTTTCCGGCCGTGACGGCAACGCGCGCGCGCGTCGACGGGGCGCGTCCGTGCTACCGCACCTTCTCGATCCGGGCGTATTCGAGCACCAGCGTCTTCACGCCGCCTTCGTTGAAGCGAATCTTCGCCCGGGCGCTGTGGCCACGACCGGCCACGCCGAGCACGGTGCCCAGGCCGAACTGGGGATGGCGGACGACGGCGCCTTTCCGCAGGTCGGGATGCGAATGCGCGCGGGCGTCCTGCTCGCCTTCGTCGGAGCGGTTGATCGTCTCGATCTCTTGTTCGGGAAGTTGGCGAAGGAACTGGCTGCGGATCGTGCGTTCGTTGACGCCGCGGATCGTCCGGTAGCGGGCGTGGTGCAGCCGGAGCCGCCGTTTCGCCCGGGTGATGCCCACGAACAGCAGCCGGCGTTCCTCTTCCATCTGGTCCGGACTCTCCAGCGAGCGCTGGTGGGGCAGCAGGCCCTCTTCCAGGCCCACCGCGGCGACGACCTCGAACTCCAGCCCCTTCGCCGCGTGCAGGGTCATCAGCGTCACCGCGCCGCTGCTCTCGGACACACCGTCGACGTCGGCGACGAGACTGATCCGTTCGAGGAACCGGCCGATCTGGTCGGTCAGGTGCTCCGCCGGCGGCGGCTCGCCTTCCAGTTGTTCCTCGGCGGCGAGGGCGGCCTGCTCGTCGTCGAAACGCTGGGCCGCGGTCACCAGTTCGTACAGGTTCGCCAGCCGCTCTTCGTCGCCCGTCTTCTCCGACTTGTGATACGCTTCAAGCCCGGAGTCGCGGATGATCATCTCCACCACGTCGCACACGCCGGGCGCGAACCCGAGCGACTCCTGGTCGGCGTCGGCGATCTTCTGCCGCCAGTGGCCGAAGATCTCCACGAAGTTCTGGATCGCGTTGACCGCCCGGGCGTTGAGGGCGGGGATGTGCGCCGCCTGCCGCAGGGCGGGGGAGAAAGCGATCCCCCTCGCCGCGGCGTAGGCCTGCACCTGTTCCAGCGTGGTCTGGCCGATCCCGCGCGTCGGGGTGTTGATGATCCGCCGCAGGTTCACTTCGTCGTGGGGATTCCAGAGCACCCGCAGATACGCCACCGCGTCCTTCACTTCCTTGCGGTCGTAGAACGCCGTGCCCCGGGCGATCTCGTACGGGATCGACGCGCCCATGAGCTTCTCTTCCAGCGTTCGCGACAGGGCGTTGACGCGGTAGAAGATCGCCATGTCGTCCCACCGATGGCCCGCCTCGTTCATCTCCCGCAGCCATTCGACGACCAGTTCCGCCTCGTGGCGTTCGTCGGATGCGGTGAGCAGTTCGATCGGCTCGCCGGCGTCGTTGGCCGTCCACAGCGGCTTGTGCTTCCGCTGCACGTTGTGCTGGATCAACGCATCGGCGACCTTCAGAATCTGCGGCGTCGAGCGGTAGTTCTGCCCCAGCGCGATCACCGACGCCTCCGGGTAGTGCGTCTCGAAATCAAGGATGTTGCGGATGTTCGCCCCGCGCCAGCCGTAGATCGACTGGTCCGGGTCCCCCACCACGCACAGGTTCTGATGGCCCGCCGCCAGCACGTGGGCAATCACGAACTGGGCGTGGTTCGTGTCCTGGTATTCGTCGATGAGCACGTAGTCGAAGCGCTGCTGCAACTCAGACCGGGCCTGCGGATCGCGCTGCAGGAGCTGGGCGAACCGCAGCAGCAGATCGTCGAAATCGACCGCGGCGTTCTCCTGCAGAATCTGCTGGTAACGCGTGAACAGCTCGGCGACCTTGCGGGCGTAGAAATCGCCGGCCTGGGCGGCGTAGGCCTCGGCGTCGATCAGCTCGTTCTTCGCATTCGAGATCGTTCCCAGAACGTTCGCCGGCGAGAAGTTCTGCGTGCTGAACTGAAGCTGCTCAATGGCCTGCTTCATCACCCGCTTCTGGTCCGCCGTGTCGTAGATGGTGAAGTTGGGCGAGAGACCGGCGCGGTCGGCGTACTGGCGCAGCAGCCGGGCGCACACCGAGTGGAAAGTGCCGATGGTCAGGGCCCGGGCCTGCCGTTCGGTCACGATCCGGGCCACACGCTGGCGCATCTCGTTGGCGGCCTTGTTGGTGAAGGTGATCGCGAGCACCTGCCAGGGCGCGATGCCCACCTCCTGGACAAGATAAGCCACCCGCCGGGTAATCACCCGCGTCTTGCCCGATCCCGCCGCGGCCACCACCAGCACCGGCCCTTCGGTGCTGGTCACCGCCTGGCGCTGCGGCTCAGTCAGATCGCCCAGCAGGGCGTCATCGGCCCCGATCGCCGGTCTGGATGTCGATTCGCTGCTCATCGCGGGGAGTGTAACAGAAGCAAGCAGGCAAACCCGAAGCCCGAATTTCCGAATCAATGCCCGAATGCCTCCATGAGCGCAACAGCCCGGATGCAGAGCCGTCACCCTCGGGACATTCGGCCCGGTGCATGATATCCCACGGGCGTGGATTCACCGCCAAGGCCGCCATCGGATTTACGATTTCGGGTTTCTCCCGCACAATCCCCGTACAAACCCTCGCGTCTGTCAACAGCGTCCGCCATATCTTGTGGACAAACTGGCGCTACCTGGCGGTTGGACCACCTCGGGTCGGGAGGCGAAAAAAATCTCGTGGGATTTAAGGTGGTGACTCGTGGTAATTTACGGATTCGATGCCAATCTGAAGCCCTATATTTTGTGAAGATTGCGCTTGCAAACACAAGATATAGTCTTATGATGGCCCATTGTCGCCTGTCGGCGGGACACGTGAGGGCAAACAGACTCAAGCACGGGTCAAGCCGACAGGACGCACGTCACGGGCAAGGTCAGTAGTGGGTGTCGGTCGTTGCGGCGGCTGACGATGTGAGACGTTTTCGGTGAGGGCAACGATGCAGCGGGTTTCGATCAAGTTCACGGTGTGCCGGTCGCTTCGGCGAGCCCACACGGCCGCGTCAACCGACCGGATGATCGAAGGTCGAACCCGGGGCTGCGTGATCGGGAGGTTTACCCACCAATCGGATCGGCGGCCCGCGAAGGGCTGAGCACTCGATGCGCATGCTTTGTCGTGCCGCGGATGCATGCTGTGGCGTGTCTGGACAAGAGGGCGAATCGGCGGGTGAGACAGATGAGCGATCAAGAGCTCGCGGGTAAGGATGCCCGCGAGGCGTGAGACGGAACTTCAAAGTGGAGCATCGACCAGATGAAAATCGCACGCCGGTTCACGAACGCAGGCCAAGACGTCTTTTCGACGGTCGAATGGGTCAAGCGGTCAAGCCGAATCGTCAACCCCGACGGATCGGTCGTCTTCGAGATGAACGATGCGGAAGTCCCGCGTCAATGGTCGCAGCTCGCGACCGACATTATGGTCAGCAAGTATTTCCGCAAGGCCGGTGTCCCGCAGTATGCGGAGGACGGCTCGATCCTCCGGGACGAGGACGGCGGCGCGGTGACCGGCCCGGAGCGGTCGGTCAGGCAGGTGGTCGGCCGACTCGCCGGCTGCTGGCGGCACTGGGGGGAGAAGTACGGCTACTTCGACTCCGGCGACGACGCCGACGCCTTCCACGATGAGCTGGCCCACATGCTGCTCCACCAGGTGGCGGCGCCGAACTCCCCGCAATGGTTCAACACCGGGCTCAACTGGGCTTACGGGCTCAGCGGCCCGGCCCAGGGACACTGGTACACCGACGGCGAGACGGGCGAGACCCAACTCGCCGACGACGCTTACACCCATCCCCAGCCCCACGCCTGCTTCATCCAGTCGGTGGACGACGATCTGGTGAACAACGGCGGGATCATGGATTTGTGGGTTCGCGAGGCGCGGCTCTTCAAGTACGGCTCGGGCACCGGGACGAACTTCAGCCAGCTCCGAGCTGAAGGCGAAGCCCTGTCGGGAGGCGGCCGCAGTTCCGGGCTCATGAGCTTCTTGAAGATCGGGGATCGTGCCGCCGGGGCGATTAAGTCCGGCGGCACGACCCGCCGCGCCGCCAAGATGGTCTGCCTCGACCTCGACCACCCCGACATCGAGCACTTCGTCAACTGGAAAGTCCGAGAGGAGCTGAAGGTCGCGGCCATGGCCGAGGGACTCAAGCAACTGCCCGAGGCCCAGCGCGAGACCGCCGAACGACTCGGCCTCGAGCTCGACTTCGATTTCAACGGCGAGGGCTACGCGACGGTCAGCGGGCAGAACTCGAACAACTCGGTGCGAATCCCGAATCGGTTCTTCCACGTCCTCGCCGAGCGGGGCGACTGGGAACTGACCCACCGCACCAACGACGAGGTCGCCCGGCGCGTCCCCGCGGAGAACCTGTGGGAGCAGATCTGCTACGCCGCGTGGCGCTGCGCCGATCCCGGCGTGCAGTACGACACGACGATCAACGAATGGCACACCTGCCCCGCCTCCGGCCGCATCAACGCGTCGAATCCGTGCGTGACCGGCGATACGCTGATCGCCACGTCGACCGGCTTCCGTCGGATCAAGGACCTGGTGGGCGAGACGGCCGAAGTCACCAACCGGGATGGCAACCGTTCGTTCGTTGATCGGATATTCAAGACCGGCCACAAGCCGGTCTTCGAGCTCAAGACACGAGCCGGCTATCGTCTACGGCTGACCGCCGACCATCGCGTCTGGACGGAGAATCGCGGCGACGTGCCCGCAGCGGAACTGACCGTCGACGACGTCATCCGGCTCGAATCGCCTGGATTCGGTGACGCGTTCGTCCCGCAGCCCTTTGGTGAACTGGTCGGCGTGGCGGTCGGGGACGGCTGCATCACGCACCAGCCACAGCAGGATTTCATGTTCATTTCGCTCGGCCGGGCAGAGCACGAGCTGGCGGAGCAGCTTCGCGATCACATCGACCGATCCAAAGCGTGGCTCAGTGAAGGCGATGGCCGCGGCACACGAGCAACCACCGTCACCGGAACTCAGACCGATCTGCGTGTCGGATCGTCGGTTCAGAAGCTTGTAGACCAGATGACCACCTACGCCGTCCTGGATGGCGGCTCGTCTTACAAGCAATTCACCGATCAAGTGTTCGCGCTGGATCGTGCCAGCCAGGCCGCGATCCTGCGGGGCTTGTTCACGGCGGACGGCACCGTGGCCAACTACGCAGCGAAGACGCAATACGTCTCGCTCGACAGCACCTCACTGGAATTGCTCAAGCAAGTGCAGCTTCTGCTGTTGGGCTTCGGCATCAAGTCGAAGCTTTACGAGAACCGTCGGGCGCTGACCCAGCGTCGCGCCGGCATGCCTGACGGTCGAGGCGGGCATGTCGATTACGACATGCAGCAGATGCACTCCCTGCGGATCAGTCGGGCCTCCCGGATCGTCTTCGAGCGAGAGATCGGGTTCATGGCCCAATCGCCGAAGGCCGAGTTGCTGCGAGAAATGAACGCCGGCGTGACCGCCTATCGCGATCGCATGGTCGACCGGGTCGACACGCTGACGCCAGCCGGTGAAGAGGACGTGTTTGATCTCACGGAACCGGAGACGCACCATTTCGTGGCGAACGGCATCGTCGTGCACAATTGCTCCGAGTACATGTTCCTCGACAACACGGCGTGCAACCTCGCGTCGATCAACCTGCTCAAGCTCTACGACCCGGAGACGCGCAGCTTCGACGTCGCCGGCTTCGAGCACGCGATCAAGCTGTGGACCGTCGTGCTCGAGATCAGCGTGCTCATGGCGGCGTTCCCGAGCAAGGAGATCGCCCGACTGAGTTACGAGTACCGCACGCTGGGCCTCGGCTTCGCCAATCTCGGGGCGATGCTCATGCAGGCCGGCGTCCCGTACGACAGCGATTACGGCCGGGCGCTGGCCGGTTGCCTCGGGGCGGTGATGACCGGTCGATCCTACGCCACCAGCGCCGAGATGGCCGCCGAGCACGGCCCGTTCCCCGGGTTCTTCAAGAACCGCGAGCACATGATCCGCGTGATCGGCAACCATCGCCGAGCGGCCTACGGCGTGTCCCGGGACCGCGAGGAAGCGGTCAACCACGAACTCGGCAACTACGAGGGCCTCGAAACCCCCCCGGTGCCCATCGACGGCGAACTCATCGAGCATCACCAGGACGAGCAGACCGGCGGGTTCGCCAACAGCGAGTCGCTGCTCGTCGCCGCCCGCGCCGCCTGGGATGACGCCTATCGCCTCGGATCGAGCCACGGCTACCGCAACGCCCAGGCCACCGTCATCGCCCCGACCGGCACCATCGGACTGCTGATGGACTGCGATA
>CAYFQS010000209.1:0-6712 GCA_964345245.1 uncultured Planctomycetaceae bacterium
TGTCGAGAATCGTGTTCGTCCCGCCGACCTGCACCAGGCCGAGATCGAGCCCGGCCCCCGTGGCCGGATCGATCTGGACGAGCCGGTCCTCGTCGGCCGGGTCATCCAGCGACTGATTGCCGTCGGCGTCGATGCGGATGATCGTGTAAAGGGTCGTGCCGTCGGCGCTGAGCGCCAGGCCGCGAATCTCCGCCACGTCGGTCACCGTTGCGCCGTCGCGGGTCACCGTGCCGACCCCGGTCGCCACGCCGGTGGTCTCGCTGATCTCATAGAGCGAAAGGTTGTTCGGACTGATCCAGAGCTCGTCGTCCGCCGCGGTGCCGAAGGTCTGCACCGCGTAGAACCGGCCGTTGAGGTCCGAGGCCAGGGCGAGCAGATTGTCCGCCGAGCCCGGCGAGGTGAGCTGGGTCGACGCAACTGGTTCGCTGAGGTTGATTACGATCTCGCGGGCGCCGCCGGGATCGGAACCGTCAATCGCCACCAGCCGTCCGTCGCGCGAGAAGTCCATCGCGTCGACCAGCGCGTCGGCGCCGTCCACCCGGATCGCCCCGGCGCTGCCGAGCGCGTCGACGCGGCTGAACTCGCCCGCATCGCCGCCGGTGAACTCGATGGTGATCAGGCGGTCGACGGACTGCAGCGTCCCGCCGCTGAAGCTCAGGTCCCGCTGTACGCCGTACAGCGTGTTGGCGGCGTTGTCGAACGCCAGGGCGGTGACCAGGTCGGTCACCGGTCGCTGAATGCTCTCTGCCCGGTCGGTGAGAATGCCCACCTCGGTGGCCTCGGCGCTGGCCTGATCCACCGTGTACAGCGCCTGGTCGGATTCACTGATCATCAGTCGGTCCGGCAGGCCGACCCAGACCTCGTTGTCCGCGGCGTCGTCGTCGAAGACGCTGTAGAACCGGCCCGCGGGATCGGTGCTCAACGCGCGCAGGTCGTCCTGGGCGTTGCCGCCGGTCCGGAAGAACGAATCGTCGATCTCGTCCAGGTCGACTTGCATGATCCGGTCGTCCCCGGCGTCTTCGACCAGGGCGAGCAGGGTCCCGGTGCGGGTGAACTCCGCGGCCTGGGCGATTCCGGTCGCGGTCGGCAGCAAGCCGATGCTGGTCGTCGCGCCGCTGAACCCGGCGCCGACGTCGCCGTCAAACTGCACCACCTCCTGCGCCGCGGCGCCGCCATCGATGATGCCGAACAACTCCCCGGCCCGATTGAGCGTCAGCCCGACGATATCGTCGGTCACGCCGCCCCCGCCGACGGCACCGAGCGCAGTGGCCTGGCCGGTCGTGCGATCCACGGTGAACAGCTCCATGTCCCCGGCGAGCGTGGCGGTCGTGCCCACGATGTACAGCGTGCCCGCGGCGTCGTTCTCCAGGGCGAAGACGTTGGTGATCGCGTCGCCGCTGCCAGAGTCCTGCAACCCACCCACGACCGTGATCGTGCCGTCCAGGGTGCGATCCGCGTTGCGATTGATGGTGATCAACTCCAGCACACCCGCGTTGTCGTTGACCGCATAGACGAGGTTGCGGTTGTTGGCGTCCAACTGCGGGATGACCGAAAGACCGCGCAGGTCGAGGTCGGCGCCCATGTCGCCGAGCGAGTTCTCCACGTCCGGCACGATGCCGAGGGTGATGCCGTCGCCGCCTGCCTCGGTGGAGTAGAATCGGCCGAGCGCGCTGGAGCCGAAGCCGTTCAGATCTTCACTGTCCGCCACGACCATGTTCGCACCGGTCGCCTGCACTTCAACGACGAACTCCGAGCCCACGGTCGTGTTCTCGATGCGGGCCCGTGCGATCGCCGAGTTCGCGGTCAGGTCCGTCGCGTCGAGGTTGAGCGTCCCGTCGCCGTCGATCGCCGCCACGAGGTTCGCCATCGTGGCCGGGATGTCCGCCGCGACGATCGTCACCGCCGTGTTGGTGCCGGACACCGCCGCGTCGTCGTCGAACTCGAAGACCGTCGTATTCGTCCCGTCGCTGACCGTGACCGTCTCGCCGTCGGCCGGCAACGCGGCGAGCCCCACGTAAGCCACCGCGTCAAGGTCGGTCACTACATCCTCATCCACAAGGACCTGCGACTGGCTCGGTTCTTCAATGTTGATCGCGATCAACCGATTGCGCCCGTCAGGGCCGCTGTTGTCGCGGGCGATGAGTTCGCCGGCGCGGGTGAAGTCGAGCTCGTCGATAAGCGTGTCGATCGTGTTGCCGCCGTCGGCGTACTGGATTCGCCCGAGCACTTCGACATCCTGCGTCGCCGCGCCGGGATCGATCCGCACGAGATAGTCCAGGTCGCCCTCGTCGGAAAGCTGATCGTCGCCGTTGGCGTCGAGGCGCATGACCGCGAGCACGTCGCCGCCCGGCCCGAAGGTCAGGCCGGTGAAGTGGGCCATCGTATCCTCGGGGCGGATTTCCCGCCCGTCGATGCGCAACTCGGAGACGCCGGTCACCGTGGCCGTGGCCGCGTCCACGCTCACGTACTCGGTCGTGAACGACCAGGACCAGAGCTCATCGGCGGCACTGAGCGAGGCGTCGCCCCGGACACTGTAGGGCTTGCCGTTGAATGCGTCGGAAGACTCGACGAACGTCAGGCCGCGAAGGAAGTCGTCGATCGCCCCTTCATCGCTCGTGGCGGCGGTGCCGGTATCGATCGAGACGATGCTGCGCCCCGTCGAACCGATCTCGCCCGTGAGGCCGTACAACACGTCCCCATCGGCGGAAGTGAAGAACGCCATGGCGTCGATGCGGTCGCTGATCGTGCCGACCACGGTCGCGGTGCCGTCGAAGGCGACCTGAAGCAGTTCGGAATCGCCGGCGGTTTCACGGACGGCGAACAGGGAGTCGTCGGTGAAATCGGCGAAGGTGTCGTTCGTGTCGTACGCCAGGGCGGTGATCGCCGTGGTCACGTCCAGGCCGCCCACGCTGAGCGGATTCTCACTGATCGCCTCGCCCGGCGTGCCGGTGACCGATCCGTCCAGGTCGATCTCGTAGAGCGACATCGGCGCCCCGGCCGATGGACTGGCCGAGCCGATCACGAACGCGCGATTGGGGAATTCCTCGTGGGTGGCCATCGCCTCGACGAAGAAGATCGGGTCGCCGGAGGCGTCGTTGAACTGCCCCAGCCGCTCGAAGCCGGTGACCCCCTCGGGGTCGGCGCTGATCATCAGCACGTCCTGGCCCGGGCCGGCCACGGAGCGGATCGCCAGCGTCTGCGTTCCAGAGCGGATGGACGTCAGGCCCACCAGGTCGTCGTCGATCGGCCGATTCGCCGGGTCGGTCAGGACCTCGCTGTCGGTTTCCGGGTTGGTGCGGTCGATGGCGAGCTGCACGCGCGCCCCCGCCCCGGCGCCGGTGGTGGCGACGGCGATGAGCTCGCCGTCGCGATTGGCGTCCATGCTGACGATGTCGATCGCGGCGGCGGAACCGTCGTCGATGGCCCCGACGCCGACGTCGGTCGCCTGGCCGATGGTCGCCGAGTCGGCTTCCACGTCGAACCGGACCAGCGTGTCGCTGCCCGCCCCGTCATCCCGAACGCCGAACAGATCACCCACGCCGTCAAAGGCGAGGGCGACGACCTGCTGGGTGAAGGTGGTGTCGTTGGCCAGGGCCGTGGCCGCGGTCCCCGCCGCCGGATCGAGGGTGTAAAGCTGCTGGTTGCCGCCGCCGGTCCGACCGACGAGATACAGCAGCCCGTCATCGCCCATCTCCAGGGCCGCGATGTCATTGACGTTCGACCCGCCGTCCGTGATGTCGCCGAGCGACTGACTGTCGGTGATCTCGCCGGTGATCAGATCGCGGGTGATCTGGAACAATTCGGCGGTGCCGGCGTTGTCGTTGACCACGTAGGTGAACTCGCCGGATTCGGTGGCCGCCACGGCAACGGGGCTTTCAAGCGTCAGATCGCCGAGGTTGGCGTTGAAGGTCGCGCTGTCAATCGCGACGTCCTGTGTCGGCAGCGGCGCGCGGAAATCCTGCTGGCGGATGCGGTACAGGTCGAAGAACTGGCCGTTGGGCACCACGCCGTAGACGAAGTCCTCGTCGGCGAGCTCCAGACTGCCCGCGATGTTGTCCTGCTGGGCCGCGGCCAGGGCGATGACGTTGAACACGTCGCCGAGGTCCCCGCCGACCGCGGTCGTCGGTGTAAACGGTCGGCCCCGGTCCAGACCGATCGAGAACAGGTCCCCGTCATCGTCGCTCGCCATCGCGAACACGCGCTGGAAGTCAAGCCCACCCTGCGTGAGCGCGCCGATGAGCTCGACCTCGCGGACTTCATTGGTCAACGGATCACGGTCGATCTGGTAGAGCAGGTTCTCCTCGGTGATCGCCGAGCGCAGCCCGGTGCCGGAGTCATTGTGGTGCACGAAGAACGGCGTGCCGTCGGGGAGCACGGCGAGGGCGCGGGTATCAAAACTGTCGCCCAGGAAGCCCAGCGAACTGGTCGGAGCCAGTTCGTCGGCGCTGGTGCCGATGGTGTGCAGCTCGCCCGTCGCCGGATTCGCTTCGAGACCGAGCACGCCCATGAGGGGCACGTCGATGCCGGTGATCTGCGTCTCGACGCGGTCGATCAGGGCGAAGCTGGTGAGCTCGCCGGAGACCGCGTCGCGATCGATGTCGTAGAGCTGGTAGGTGCTGCCGTCGGAGATGATCGCGTAAAGCTGGGTGGCGTCGGCGGGGTCGACGGTGAGGCCGATCACGTCGAAGTTGCCGTCGAAGTCGCCGCCCACGTTCTGGCTGGGCAGCAGCCCGTCCGAGGCCGAGCCCACGCCGAGCAGTTCGCCGGGGTCGCCGGCTTCGAGGGCGGCGAGGCCGAGGATCACGTTCCCCGCCGCATCCTGCACCTGGTTGACCAGGTTCGCCGCGGTGGCCGCGCCGCTGTCCGGATCGCGGTCGATCTGGAGCAGGTCGAACGCCGCGCCGTTGAAGCTGATCGCGAAGACATTGTCATCGGCGTTGACCGCGAGGCCGGTGATGTCGAAGTCGTCGCCGAGGTTCCCGCCCACGTTGCCCGCGGGCACGGGGGCGTCGGCGTCGAAACCGGCCACGTGCAGCGTGCCCAGCGAGTCCATGTCGATCGCGTTGATGTCGCTGATCCGGTGGCCGTTGGCGTCCACGATCCCGCCGAGCACCGAGAAGTTCACCACCCGGCCGTCCCCGTCACGGTTGATCTCCAGCAACTGGAGCTCATCGTCGGCCGGATCGGCGGGGGTGTCGTTGTCGAAGGAGCGCACCGCATAGGTGACGTTGCCCGCGGCGTCGATGGTCAGGGCGCGGATGTCGACGTCTTCGCCGAGGTCGCCGCCGACCGTGGTGTCCGGCGTGGGGGCGTCGGCGTTGAAGCCGACCACGAACAGGTTGCCGCCGGCGTCGGCATCGATCGAGCTGATCTCGGAGATGTTGTTGCCGAAGGCATCCTGGATCGGGCCGAGGTTGAACACGTCGGTGATCAGGCCGGTCGTCTCATCCCGCGCCACCTGGTGCAGTTCCAGGGCCGCGCCCGTGTCGTGCACGAAGTAACCGGTACCGTCGGGCGTGAGGGCCATGGCGACGATGTCGAAGTCGTCGGCCAGATCACCCAGCGACGCGGTGGGGGCGAGCTGGTCGGCGGCGAGGCCGACCCCGAACAACGTCCCGCCCGAGTCGGCCGACAAGGCCTGGAGATCAAGCACCACCGACCCGCCGCCGGTCTGGATCACCGAGCCGGGGTTGACCTGCGAGAAGCCCGCGAGGGCTCCGTCGGCGGAATCGCGCTCGACGAGGAACAACTGGAACGCCGCGCCGTTGTTGTTCAGGGCGTAGAACTCGTTTTCGTTCAGCGGATTGACCGAGATGGCGCGGATGTCGTCGGCGGAGGCGCCGGCGCCGATCCCGCCGATCACCGACGCCTCGCCACTGACGGTGCTGACCTGGACGAGCGTGTCGGCGTTGTCGATGGTCATCGAGGCGTAGAGCGTCGAGCCGGTGATGGCCACGGCCTTGGCCTCGCCGGTCAGCGCGGCGCCGCCGCCGTCAAACAGCCCCGCCACGAGCGACGCGTTCCCGTTGTTGGCGTTCACCTGATAGAGCTTGCTGCCGACGATGTCGGCGCCCTGGAAGGTGTCGTCGTCGATCGCGTCGTCCGTGCCCTCCACGCCCAGAATGCCCAGGTCGTCCGCGGCGTCGCTGCCGCCGACCGCGGCGATGGTCAGATCGCTCGGCCCGGCGTTGGAGTCCACGATGTCGATGCCGGTGCCGGCCGCGTTGAGCTGGGCGGTGACGTTGGTGCCGGCGGCGAAGGCGGCGTCGTTGATCGCGTCGAGCACGTCCTGGATCGTCGCCGTGACCACCGCGCCACCCTCGAACACGTCGTCTTGGGCGGCGTCATCCGTCCCGTCCACGCCCGCGATGCCCAGGTCGGTCGCCGCGGCGGCGCCGATGGCGTCGGCAATCGTCAGCACGCCGCCGCCGCCGTTGGCGTCGACGATATTCAACCCCGTGCCCTCGGGGTTGATCGACGCGGTCAGGGCGCTGCCCGCCGCGGCGGCCGCGGTGTTGATCGCGTCGATCACGTCCTGGATCGTCAGGTCCGTCGCCGGATCGAGCAGCACCTGGATGTTCGTACCGGCGGTGTCGGTGATCTCGATGTCGGGCGAAGCGAGGCCGGTGATCGTCACGCCGTCGCCCTCGTTCAACTCGCTGAGCAAGGTGGACGGGGTGAGCGTGGACGTGAGATTGACGTTGAAAGTGAT
>CAYFQS010000210.1:0-6672 GCA_964345245.1 uncultured Planctomycetaceae bacterium
CGAGCGCGCCCGCGACTTCCTCGGCGCAGGCGAGATCGACCGCCTGCTCAAGGCGGATGTCTGGGAAGCCCAGGCCCTGCGGGCCTTCGAGGACGGGGCGGACGAAATGTCCTCCGTCGAGGTGATCGACGGCGAAGCGCACATGCGATTGATGCGGCCGCTGGTGACGGAAAAGGGTTGCCTCAAGTGCCACGCCCGGCAGGGGTATCGCGAGGGCGACATCCGCGGCGGGATCAGCGTCACGACCCCGATGGCGTCGTACATCGCCGTCGCCAATTCGCGCCGCGGGGCCCTGGTGTATGGCCACGGCGGGTTGTGGCTGCTCGGCGTGCTCGGGGTGTGGCTGGCCGCGGCGCGCATCCGCCGCATGGGCCTCGTCCTCGCAGCCAACGAGCAGCGCCTCGCCGAGTCGCTCGCCTTCACGCAGACGCTGCTGTCCTCCCTGCCCACCCCGGTGTTCATCAGGGATCGCGACAGCCGCTACGTTGACTGCAACCACGCCTTCACCGAACTGACCGGCGTCAGCCCGGAACACATCCGCGGCAGGACGGTCGACGAGCTGTGGCCGAGCGAATTCGCCCGGACCTACCGCGAGAAGGACCTCGCCCTGCTGCGGTCCGGCGAGCGTCAGGAGTACGAATTCAAGGTCCGCGATCGACACGGGGATCAGCGGGACGTGCTGTGCATCAAGGACGTGTACCGCGACCGCAGCGGCGACCCGGCCGGCATCATCGGCGCCTACGTGGATATCACGGATCGCAAGCGGAACGAGCTGGAATTGCGCAAGCTCTTCCAGGCGGTCGAACAGGCGTCCACGTCGGTGATCATCACCGATGCCGACGGGCGGATCGAGTTCGTGAACCCGGCGTTCACTGCGACCACCGGGTATCAGAGCGACGAAGTGATCGGCCGCAACCCACGCATGCTCAAGTCCGGCCTGATGCCGGCTGAAACCTATCGCGACATGTGGCGGACGCTGGCCGCGGGCGAGGCCTGGCGCGGCGAATTACAGAACGTCCGGAAGGACGGCTCGCTGTACTGGGAACTGGCGACCATCTCCCCGGTCAAGGACGCTTCGGGGAACACGGCCTACTTCGTCGCGGTCAAGGAGAACATCACCTCCCGCAAGGCGATCGAGCAGGAGCTGATCACCGCCGCCCGCACGGACAAGCTCACCGGATTGGCGAACCGGACGGTGTTGGGCGACCGGCTCAACCGGGCGATCCGGCGGGCCCGTCAGCACGCCGGCTACCACTTCGCCGTGCTCTTCCTCGACTTCGACCGCTTCAAGGTCATCAACGACAGTCTCGGCCACGAGACCGGCGACCTGCTGCTGAAGGAGATTGCCGGCCGACTGTGCGAGGCGGTGCAGTGCAGCGGGTCGCTGCGGTTGACCGATCGGGAAAACACCGTCGCCCGCTTCGGCGGGGACGAGTTCGTGGTGCTGCTCGACGGCATCGAGACGGCCGAGGACGCGGCGTTCACGGCCGACTGCATGCTCGCCGGCCTGTCCCGGACCTACCGACTGGGCGAGCATGAAATCCACTCCACCGCGAGCATCGGCATCGTCAGCAGCGAGGATGGCGCCGCCACGGCGGACGAACTGCTCCGCGACGCCGACACCGCGATGTACGAGGCCAAGCTCGCCGGCAAGGGCCGTTACGTGGTGTTCGATGAATCGATGCGTCAGCGCATCCGCGACCGGCTCGAGCTCGAAAGCGATCTGCGCAAAGCGGTAGACGCCGGCGAACTCTCGCTCGTCTATCAGCCCATCGTCTGTCTGCAGACCGCTCAGCCGGTCGGGTGCGAGGCCCTGCTGCGATGGAAGCATGGCGACCGCGGATGGATCTCGCCCGCGGAGTTCATCCCCATCGCCGAGGACACCGGTCTGATCCTGCCTATCGGCGAGTGGGTGCTCCGCGAAGCGTGCGCCCAGTTCGTCCGCTGGCGGGAAGCGTTCGGCGACGCGGCGCCGCCCAGCGTCCACGTGAATCTCTCCCGCCGCCAACTCACCATGCCCGGTTTCGCCGCCGTGCTCCGCCGAGTGCTGCGCGAGACGGGTATGGTGCCGTCCCGGCTTCACCTTGAGGTGACCGAGACCGCGGTGATGCAGGACGCGGCCTTCGCCGCGGCGGTGCTCGAAGAAATCCGCCGGACGGGCGTCAAGCTGGACATGGACGACTTCGGCACCGGCTACTCCTCGCTCGCCTCCCTGCACGAACTGCCCGTCGACGTGCTGAAGATCGATCGCTCGTTCATCGCGGCGATCAACCGCACCCGCGACTTCGCGGCCATGATCCAGGCGGTGGCTCATCTCGCCCATAATCTCGGCATCGACGTCGTGGCCGAGGGCATCGAAACCATCGACCAGGCGGTGGTCCTGCAATCGCTGGACTGCGGCTACGGGCAGGGCTACCTGTTCAGCAAGCCCCTGGCCGCCGAGGACGTCCCGGGCTTCGCCGTGGACCGCTGTGCGCTGACCACCTATTCCGACGTCGCTTGATCCACGCGGGACTTTCCGTCGAGTGCTGCCCGATCGAGCCAGTGGGGAAGTTCGAGGTCGGCGGACCGGCGCCAGGCGGCGAGATAAAGCCGGGCGGTGAAGATGCCCCCGCGGCGGATGTGTTCCAGCCCGAAGCGGCGGACCGCGGCCGTCAACTCGGCCGGGGCCTTGACTCCCGGCAGGTCGGGCTCGATGGCGTACACGACGTCCACGCGCCGGTGCGCCTCGTGAAGCTCCGCCACCACGGCGGCGAACACGTCGTCCGCCGGTTCGATCGCCTCGCCGGTCGGCCAATCGATCTCGTCCAGCGTGAATCGGTGCGGCAGGTCGTCGATCTTCGCGTGAATGCCGGTGCGCTGGTACTTCTCGCCCTCCACCGCCCGGCCGTCCCAGTGGATCGTCGTGTGCAGCGGCATCTCCAGGTCCTGGGCGTAGTGCGACAGCCAGCCGGCGTAGACGAGGCATTTCGTGCGGATGTGCTGGTTGTCCGGCCAGCGGCGATGCTCGGCGAAGGCGAGCGCGAGTCGCTGCGCCGCCTCCGTCACCGCGTAAGGCAGCGTGCCGGCTTTGTCAGGCTTCACCGCCAGTTCGTCGAGCAACGCGAAATACTCATACCGCGTCGGCGGCAGTTCGCGACCGCCCAGCAATTCCAGGTCCAGGTAATGCTCCGGATTCTCGGCATTGCGAAGCTGCGGCGTGGCGGGATGCTTCATGTAGTCGGCGTCGACCACGCAATGCGTAATCGTGTCCACCCCGGCGACGAAGAACTCGGGCAACTCGTCGCCGACGAGGCCCATCGCCGCCCGAGTCATGAGTATGTGCCCCTCCTGGTGCCAGCCGAAGGCGGCGCGGCCGGCGAGCGGCAGGCACACGAAACACATCAGCACGATGGAACGAACACGCATGGCAGGCCCTTTCCGACGGCCGGGGAGGTTGACGGTATCGACCCATTGTTGTACCGCCGAGGTCGCCGGGGCAAGTGTGAAACTTCGGTGAGAACGCGGACACTCGGGGCATGTCGGGTGATACGACTTCATCGCCGCTTACCCGACCCGGCGGCGAGCGTTATCATGTCCGCCACTATGAGAACGATTACCACCGGACAGGTCGGCATGGACAAGAAGCGGTTCATCGAGGACGTCGCCCAGGCGGCGGTGGACCTCGGCGAGCCGATCCGCTCGTATCACATCGGCGACATGATGTACGCCGAGGCCCCGGACGTGCGACCGGGTCGGATTCTCGACCTGCCGCTCAGTCGCCTGCACACGCTTCGCCGCAGCGTCTTCAAGGACATCATCGCCGAATCTGAAGACGAGCGGAACATGGTGGTCAACACCCACGCCACGTTCCGCTGGCGGCACGGGTTGTTCCGGGCGTTCGACTTCGACCAGATGCAGAAGCTCAAGCCGGAGCTGTTCATCTGCCTCGTGGACAACATCGAGGCGGTGCACTATCGCCTGCACGGCGAGCATACGGTGGACGCCACGCTCAAGGACCTGATGGTCTGGCGTGAAGAGGAGATCATGGCCACCGACCTGCTCGCCCAGGCGATGGGCTGCGGCAACCGGTTCTACGTGCTCAGCCGCGGCCGCGACGCCCCGACCGTCGAGACGACCGTCCGGCTGATCCTCCGACCGGACATGAAGAAGGTCTACCCCTCGTTCCCCATGACCCACGTGGTGGGCATGCCGGACGTGCTCGCGGAGATCGACGCGTTCCGGGCCGAGCTGGCCAAGCACTTCATCGCCTTTGACCCGGCGGACGTGGACGAAAAGCTGTTGCTCGACCGCGGAATCGCCGCGGCCAAGGAAGGCCGCGACTTCGTCGAGACGCAGGTGCTCGATGCCGAGGGGGCGCCGGTCGAGTACCGCGTGCCGGTCAAGCAGATTCTCGACGTGGCCGGCGACATCGACGGGCAGATTTACGCCCGCGATTTCAAGCTCATCGACCAGGCGGACATGATCGTCTCGCTCGTGCCCGCTCTCCCCGACGGCATGCCGGGCCTGTCCAGCGGCGTGGAGCGCGAACTCCAGCACGCCTTCGAGGCCTCGAAGGAGGTCTACGTCGTCTGGAAGCCGAAGAAAAACCCCAGCCCCTTCATCACCGAGACCGCGACGAGAGTCTTCCGCACCACCAACGAGGCGCTGGAATTCTTCGAAGCCGAAGGCATGTTCCCGCAGACGAACCTCTTCGGTCATTAACACGGCGCGTATCGGGACAACCCGCGAGCGCCAGGGCCCTGATGCTGCGGCATGCCCGGAACAGGCGCCCGGATGATTCAGTTGGTTGACACTGTTTCTGATCCACGGATTCTGCGATTTTCGGGCTTATGAGGGGGGCCGCGACCGCCAGGGCGAGACGGTCGTGCGCGGCGCGGCCCGGTTGACCGGGCCGCACCCACGACGCCCCATCTCATGCATCTCGACCGGCGCGCTGCAACTCCCCGCCTCGCCGATCGCCGCACGCCGCCCGGTAGGGTGGGCAAGCGAGCTTTGCTCGCGCAGCCCACCACGGAGACTGCCGCGGCACTTCCGCATCACAATAAATCATCCTGACACCTTTTCGGCGGTCACAGGATGTGCGGGTTGATGTGGCGACTGACCGAGCCCGGCCGCCACCGCGGTCAGGCAACCCTATCATGCCTGCGGCATGACGCCTCTGCTTGCGCCAACTGAGGACGGGCTCTACTGCGAAGCGGGCGGTTTCCACGTCGATCCCTGGCGGCCGGTCGACCGGGCCGTCATTACCCACGCCCACAGCGACCACGCGCGGTGGGGGTGTGAGCGGTATCTCACCACGCCTCACGGGGCCGAGGTGTTGCGAAAGCGCGTGCAGTCCGGCGCCCGGCTGGACACGCTGAACTACGGCGAGCCGACCCGAATCGGCGACGTCACCGTCTCCCTGCATCCCGCGGGTCACGTGCTCGGCAGCGCGCAGGTGCGAATCGAGCATCACGGCGAGGTGTGGGTGGTCAGCGGCGATTACAAGGTCCACCGGGACGTGACGTGCCGCGCGTTTGAGCCGGTGCCGTGCCACACCTATATCACCGAGGCGACCTTCGCCCTGCCGGTTTATCGCTGGCCGGCGGAGGCGACGGTGTTTGAACAGATCAACGCGTGGTGGCGGGCGAACCAGGCCGCCGACCGCGCGAGCGTGCTGCTCGGGTACGCTCTGGGCAAGGCCCAGCGGCTGATTGCCGGAGTGGATGCGGGGATCGGCCCGATCCTCGTGCACGGCGCGGTGGCGAAGTTCGTGGAGGTCTATCGCGAGGCGGGCGTGGCCATGCCCGAGGTGCTGCCCGCCGACGCGGAGCGGGCCAAAGCCCATCGCGGCAGGGCGCTGGTGGTCGCCCCGCCGAGCGCCGCCGGGTCGCCGTGGTTGCGGAAGTTCGGCGAGGTGTCGCTGGCCATGGCCTCGGGCTGGATGCAGATTCGCGGCGCCCGCCGGCGACGGGCCATCGACCGGGGCTTCGTGCTGTCCGATCACGCCGACTGGCCGGGGCTGCTTCACGCCATCGAAGAGACCGGAGCCGAGCAGATCGGGGTGACGCACGGCTTCACGTCCGTGCTCAGCCGCTATCTCAACGAGTCGGGCCGATCAGCCGCCGTCCTGCCCACGCGGTACGAGGGAGAAGTCGATGATGGCGGGGAGGATGAGGGCTGATGCGCCGATTCGCCGCGATGTTCCAGCGCCTCGATGCGACAACGTCGACCAACGCGAAGGTCGACGCCCTGGCCGACTACCTGCGGGAGGCCCCGGCGGGAGACGCGGCGTGGGCGGTGTCGATCCTCAGCGGCCGCAAGATCACCCGGGCCGTGCCCGCCGCGTTGCTCCGCGACCTCGTGGGCGAGGTCGCCGGCTATCCGAACTGGCTGGTCGAGGAAAGCTACAGCGCGGTGGGCGATCTCTCGGAGACCATTGCCCTGCTCGTGCCGGACGAGAAGCCCGAAGGCACGGAGCTCTCGCTCAGCGCCTTCATCGAGCAGTACGTGCTGCCGCTGGCGATGTGTGATCGGCAGGAGCAGGCCGCGCGAATCCGTGAGGCGTGGCGAATCCTCAGCCGCACCCAGCGGTTCCTGTTTCACAAGCTCATCTCGACGTCGTTCCGCGTGGGCGTGTCGCACAAACTCGTCACCCGGGCGGTGGCCGAGGCCTTCGATCTCGATCCG
>CAYFQS010000211.1:0-6672 GCA_964345245.1 uncultured Planctomycetaceae bacterium
CGATGTTCCGCGTCAGGGCCATCAAGAGGGTGAACGCGTGCTCGGCGGTGGTGATGGTCGACGCCTCGGCGGAGTTCATCACGAGCACGCCCTTGGCGGTGGCGGCGTCGAGGTCGATATTGTCCACGCCGACGCC
The DNA here is from genome assembly GCA_964345245.1 of uncultured Planctomycetaceae bacterium. Classification (GTDB taxonomy): domain Bacteria; phylum Planctomycetota; class Phycisphaerae; order Phycisphaerales; family Zrk34; genus CAYFQS01. The sequence continues at coordinate 137 of CAYFQS010000211.1, forward strand.
GGCCCGGACGATGGCCCGCAGCCGGCCGGGGTTGGCGAGCACCTTGTCGGTCACCTGCACGCCGCTGCGCACGAGCATTCCGTCATACTCGCCCACGATGGCGGTCAGTTCGTCTTCGGACAGGCCGACCTTCTGGTCGACTTCCACGTTGTCGATGCTGCGCAGATACTCCAGGCCGGTCGCGGCAAGCTTGTCGGCGACGAGAACCTTGAGGGGGTCAGCCATTGTTCAGTTCCTTCCATTCATTGGCGTGTTGTCTTGAGCGAAGGTCGGGCATCTGCCCGGCCCCGGGCGATTCAGTGCGACGCGGGCGTCAGCGCAAGTCGCGTCGTTTCGGGATTCGCGTGGTCGCGTCCGCCGCGAGCACGATCTTACCGCCTGCGTTGCTTGTCGCAAGGTCTTCGATTATACTGCTAGACTTCGTTTAGTTGAGGATTGCAGGAACTTACAGGGTCCGGTCGGCCCGGACCGCAGGAGCATCGAGCAATATGGCCCTGGCTGCTGACGAAAAACAGACCATCGTCAAGGACAATCAGACCCACGACAACGACAGCGGGTCGTGCGAGGTCCAGGTGGCGCTGCTGACCGAGCGGATCAACCGCCTGACCGATCACATGCGCTCGCACCGTCACGATTACCACTCGCAGCGCGGGCTGCTGGCCGCGGTCAGCAAGCGCAACCGCCTGCTGCGTTACCTGCAATCGAGCGATCGTCCCCGCTACCTGGCGCTGATCCAGAAACTGGGTCTGCGCAAGTAGCGTTTGAATTACTGTTGTCCGTACGCTGCACCAGCTTGGTGGCAGGCGGGCGGGCGGCAGTCGGCGACGCGCCCCGCCTTCGGCCGGGCCCGACGCCAACTGTCTCCACGCCATGCTCCCCGAGCCGGTCGAAACGTGCGGGAAGTCCCGCCGCGCTATTGGCATACCAGAAACCGTCAGGAAGGACATGGCCATGAGTCACATCGTTGTTGAAAAGGAAATCGCCGGACGCACCCTGCGCCTTGAGACCGGCAAATGGGCCAAGCAGGCCGACGCCTCGGTCTTCGCCACCTTCGCCGAAACCTCCGTGCTCGCCGCGGTCGTCCGGGGCAAGCCCCGCGAGGGCATCGACTTCTTCCCGCTGCAGGTGGACTATCGCGAGCGCACCAGCGCCGCGGGCAAGTTCCCCGGCGGGTTCCGCAAGCGCGAAGGGGCTCCAAACACCAAGGAAATTCTCACCATGCGGAACATCGACCGCCCCCTGCGGCCGCTGTTTCCCAAGGGGCTGATGGATGAGGTCGTGATCCAGTGCTGGGTCGAGTCGGCCGACGGGCAGAATGACTCCGACGTGGTCGCCGCCATCGCGGCGAACGCCGCCGTGGCCATCAGCACGATCCCCCACAACGGGCCGATCACGACGGTCCGTGTCGCCCGGATCGAGGATCAGTTCGTGCTCAACCCCACGAACGCGGAGCTGGAGTACGCCGCGATGGAAATGCTGCTCTCCGGCCACCGGGACGGGATCAACATGATCGAGGTCGGCGCCGCCGAGGTCCCCGAGGACGTGTTGCTCGACGCGATGAAGTTCGGTCACGACGGGATTCTGCAGATTCTCGACATGGTCGACGAACTGGTGGAGAAGGCCGGTCAGGAGAAGACGGCCGACCTTCACCTGCCCGCCGATGAGATCGTCAACGACGTATTTGAGCAACTGGAGGGCCCGCTCACCGAGGCCAAGCAGACGCCCGGCAAGCTGGAGCGCGAGGAGGCGGTCAACAAGGTCTTCGCCGATTACATGGAGCAGGCCGCGCCCGAGCCCGAGGAAAGCGCCAACGTCAGCTTCCCGGCCTACAAAGCCCTGCAGAACAAGCGCAAGCAGATCAAGCAGGCCTTCGAGATGATCGAGGAGAAGGTCACGCGGAAGCTGATGCTCTCCGGGTCGCGGACGGACGGCCGGGCGGCGGACGAAATCCGCCCGCTGGATATTGAGGTGGACGTGCTGGCCCGGACGCACGGCTCGGCGGTGTTCACCCGCGGCGAGACCCAGGGCCTCGTGTCCTGCACGCTCGGCGTGGGCAGGGACGAGCAGATCGTCGACGGCCTGCACGAGGAGTACAGCCAGAAGTTCTACCTGCACTACAACTTCCCACCGTTCTGCGTGGGCGAAGCCCGGCGGATCTCCGGCCCCAGCCGTCGCGAGATCGGCCACGGGGCGCTGGCTGAACGCTCCCTCGCCGGCGTGCTGCCCGGTCCCGAGGACTTCCCGTACACCATCCGCCTGCTCAGCGAGATTCTCGAGTCCAACGGCTCATCGTCCATGGCCAGCGTGTGCGGCGGGTGTCTGGCCCTCATGGACGCCGGCGTGCCCATCAGCAACACCACCGCCGGCATCAGCATCGGGCTCGTCCAGGACGATGACCGACAGTTGATGATCACCGACATCCTCGGCGAGGAAGACCACTTCGGCGACATGGACTTCAAGGTCGCCGGCACCCGCGAGGGCGTGACCGGGATTCAGCTTGACCTGAAGACCCGCGGGCTGACCCTGGATTTCGTCAAGGACGTGTTCGAGCGGGCCCGCGAGGCGCGGCTGAAGGTCATCGACGCGATGGAATCGGTCATCGAGAAGCCCCGCAAGGAGATCAGCGAATGGGCGCCGCGGCTGCTCACGGTCAAGATCGACCCGGAGAAGATCGGCAAGCTGATCGGCCCGGGCGGCAAGACCATCCGCGCCATTCAGGAGCAGACCGGGGCCAACATCGAGGTGGACGAGGACGGCAGCGTGCTCGTCTCCGCGGTCGGAGGCGGCAAGGCCGAGGCTGCGATCTCCGAGATCGAGAAGCTCACCGAGGAGGTGCAGCTCGGCAAGATATACAGCGGCACGGTGAACACGATCCGCGATTTCGGGGCCTTCATCGAGGTCGTGCCCGGCCAGGACGGACTCTGCCACATCTCCGAGCTTGAAGACGGTTACGTCGAGAAGGTGACGGACGTGGTGAAGATCGGCGACGAGGTGCGGGTGAAGGTGATCAATATCGACGAGCAGGGGCGGTTGAAGCTCAGCCGCCGCGCCGCGATGGACGAAGACGCCAAAGGCGAGAAGTCGGACAAAGAAGTTGAGGAAGGGGCTTCCTCTGCCTGACCGTTTCGGTTACAATTCTGTTAAATAACCGGTCGATGGTTCAGGCTGGCCGCTTTGTCAGCGGCCAGCCGGCCATTCAACCATCGGGGGCGGTAGCAGTGGTTGCTGATGCAACACGTGTTGACAGTTCGCATTGAAAGTGTCCTTTATGAGGCGCTCGATCGTGAAATATTGTTAGTCCGGGTACGTGCGTTACTGCGCGCGGACTGATGCGCAGTCGGATTCCGCCTCGCCGGCGGCATCATGTCGTGACAGCTCTCGCTCGACCGGTGTGCACATCTGAGTTCTTTCTTTGTCTGGCATGCAGGAGGTGACTCATGCCTACCCGTGGTCGCGTCAAGTGGTTTGATCCGAAAAAGGGCTATGGTTTCATCATCGGCCCCTCGGGTCAGGATGTGTTCGTGCACTACTCCCAGATTCAGGCGGACGGTTTCCGGACGCTGAAGGACGGTGAGTGGGTGGACTATGAATTAACCGAGGGGGACAAGGGCTGGCAGGCCCGTGAAGTGGCGCAGGTTGGGCAGTTCGAGGCGTCCAACGAGCCGCCCGCGTCGTGACCGCTTCGCCGGAGGAAGCTTCGAAGGGGCCCGTCGCCATATCCCCGTTTTCCATCATCCCCGGCGACCGGGTCCGCACAATTCGTTAGAGGCACGGAGTGATTCGTGATGCTGTGCCCCATGTTCCGGGACCTGGGGATCAGTTCATCTCGAGAAGTCGCATCACTTCGTCGATGTCTTTGTCGCCCCGGCCGGAAACGTTGATGAGGATCACGTCGTCGGCCGACCGCTGGGCGGCGAGCGTCAAGGCGTGGGCGATGGCGTGCGAGGTCTCGAGGGCGGGGAGGATGCCTTCAAGCCGGCAGACGGTCTGGAATGCGTCCAGGGCTTCATCGTCGCCGACGCTGGCGTACCGGACGCGGCCGGTTTCCCGCCAGTATGCATGTTCCGGGCCGACGCCGGGATAATCGAGCCCGGCGGAGGCGCTGTGGACCGGGGCGGTCTGGCCGTCGTCATCCTGGAGCACGTAGCTGAGCGATCCGTGGAGCACGCCCGGCCGGCCGGCGGTGAGCGAAGCCGCGTGTTCGCCGAGCGTGGGCGACCGGCCGCCCGCCTCGACGCCGACCATCTCGACCGATTCGTCATCGACGAAGGGATAGAACATCCCCGCCGCATTGGACCCGCCGCCGACACAGGCCATGATCACGTCGGGCAGCCGCCCCATCTGATCGACGCATTGCTGCCGGGCTTCCCGGCCGATGACGGCCTGGAAATCCCGCACGAGCATGGGGAACGGATGTGGCCCCACGACCGAGCCGATGATGTAGTGCGTATCGTCGACGCTGCCCATCCAGTCGCGCATGGCGGCGTTGGTGGCGTCCTTGAGGGTCTTCGATCCGCTCTCCACGCCGATCACCCGCGCGCCCATGAGGCGCATGCGGATGACATTGGGCTTCTGGCGGCGCATGTCTTCGACGCCCATGAACACGTCGCAGTCGAGTCCGAGCAGAGCGGCGGCGGTGGCCGTGCCCACGCCGTGCTGACCCGCCCCGGTCTCGGCGATGACCCGCTGCTTGCCCATGCGGATCGCGAGCAGGGCCTGCCCGAGCGTGTTGTTGATCTTGTGCGCCCCGCCGTGGGCGAGATCCTCGCGCTTCAGCCAGACCTGCGCTCCGCCGGCGTGTTGCGTCAGGCGGGCGGCGAACTGCAGGGGCGTCGGACGGCCGACGTAGTTCTTGAACAGCTCGGCCAACTGTTCGGTGAACTGCGGGTCGCGGCGGGCGCGCTCGTACTCGTCGGCAAGCTGTCGGCAGGCCGCCACCAGCGTCTCGGGAATGAAACTCCCACCGAATCTGCCGAAGTAACCGCGCGCGTCAGGCACGGACGATGTCAGGGGCTTGGCACTCATAGCCCCATAGTCTAGGTCCGATGCCGACGGCGGAAAACATACGCAGGCAAACATACTACTCGGCCTGGTGCGGCTTGCCGGACTCGTCCCTCGAGGTCGGTGCAGAAGTGGACGCCCGTTCCCGCAGGGCCCCGCGGATCAGTTCCGCGAGGGTACGTGGTTCCTCGGGCAGGGCGGCGAAGGTCGTGTCGCCGACAAAGAAGCCGGGCAGGCGAAAATCATCACGGTATTCGAGCAGGCGGTGGCCAAGCTCGATATCGCGCTCGAGCATCCGCGCAAGTGACGGGTCGGCGAGGGCGCGATCGAGCTCGCTTTCGCCGACCAGGCCCACCGCCGCGTTGCGATAGTCGCGCAGGCCGATCTCGCCGTCGTACAGTTCCTGCACGTGGGTGACGCACCACTCGTAAAACGCCTCGTGGCGGTCGGGGTCGATCCGCCAGACCGCGAGGGCGAGTCGGCTGATGTCGCACGCGAGGCGGTAGTGCTCGTCCTCGTATTCAATGTGCTTGTTGCACGCGGGGTTGAGCGGGAAGTAGACCACGAGCACGGCGAAGTCGTCCACGTCCGGCACGGCCCGGTGCAGCAGTCGCCCGAACTTGCCACACCGACCGCAGAGCGGGTCGACGACTTCCACGGCGAAATGCCGGGCGGTGGCCTCGCCGACGCGCGGATGGGCGTTGGGGTTGAGCGCGAAGGCGCCGTTCATCACCACGGCGGAGCGGCCGGTGTCCACAGGTTCGAGATACCGGCCGGACGCATCGACGCGCCCTTCGACCACGCGGGCATACTCGGGCCGATCGAGCACCTGCCCGCCGATCAGCCCGGCAAGGAGAACGACAATCGCGGCGGTTGCGGTGATTCGCGCCGGTCGGTTGGCCATACGCCGCCCGGCTGCGAGAAGCAGTCCCCCGCCCAGCGCGATCCCGATGACGTGTTCGGCCATGCACCACGTGCACACGCGGTGCATCTCGACCAGTTGCAGGGCGATGAACCACACCGCCGCCCCGACGAGGCATCCACCGATGATGAAGAGCACGGGCCAGGTCTTCCACGACGGCTCGGTCGGCTTCATCGCGCCGAGCATGAGCGTCAGCAGCAGGTAGATCGCCACCGCGGCCGCGGAGACGGGCAGACCGAGCCATTGCGACCAGCGGCTTTCGAGTACGGATTCGCAGTCGAACCATCCCACGTTCCCGCAGAAGGGCACCTCCGCTGAGCGCTGCAGCCACTCCGCGGCCACGTGGTGACCCAGCAGTACCGCGGCGATGGCGAACCCGGCAAGGGCCAGCCCTCGCAACGTCCACAAAGTGCCGGCGGAGAGGCCGGGGCGGTTGGAGCGATCTGTAGCCGACGGTTGGGACATGGCGTTTTCCACGTTCGGCGCGACCTCGCTGGATCTCGGGGGGCCGCACTCGCTGAAGCGAGGCGGGCCCGGCGTGCGATCGCTGTGTGCCCGCACTCGCTGAAGCGAGGCGGGCCCGGCCATGCTCCGGCTTACGTGCGGATCTGGC
>CAYFQS010000212.1:0-3586 GCA_964345245.1 uncultured Planctomycetaceae bacterium
GTCAACCCCGATGCCCGACGTTCGCGCACGATGTCTCGGGCAATGCTCGCGTTGAAGAAGTCCAGTGCGGGGCGATTGCCCTCGTCGTCCGCGGGAGGCAGTGGCGGCAAGGCATGGTCACGATCTTCGCGCATGCGTTGGTAATCTTCTTCAGGCATCATCACGAATCGCCCGCCAGACCGGTTGCGAGGTCGGCGATGAATCGCTCGGCTTCCGCGGCGATGCGGTCGGGAGGTTGGTCGGCGAGGTCGCTGAGGCGTTTGACCAGCGCGGAGCCGACGATGGCGGCGTCGGCGACTTCGGTCACCGCCCGCACGTGCTTCGGCTGGGAGATGCCGAAGCCCACCGCGATGGGCAGGTCGGTCACCTCCCGCAACTGCTCGACACGCTGGGGCAGTTCAGGCGGCAGGTCCTCGCGGGCGCCGGTGATCCCGGTGCGGGCGACGAGGTAGATGAACCCGGTCGAACGCTGGGCGATCGCCGCCGCCCGCTCCGGCGGCGTGGTGGGCGAGATCAGCAGACTGCTGATCAGCCCCGCGTCACGCACCGGCTCGACCACCGCCTCCGCTTCCTCCAGCGGCAGGTCGGGGAAGATGAATCCGTCGACCCCCGCCTGTTGCGACCACGCGATGAACTGTTTCACGCCCATGCGGTAGACGATCGAGAAGCTCACCATCGCCACCACGCCGAGGTCGAGCTCGGCCCGCCGGCGCCGCACCATCTCGAAGGTGTCGGCCGGGTGGAAGCCACGGTCGAGGGCGGCGGACATCGACGCCTGGATCGTCGGGCCGTCGGCGATGGGATCGGAAAACGGGAAGCCGAGTTCGCAGATGCTCGCCCCGCCCCGCTGTAAGGCGGGCAGAAGGGCCTCGGTCGCCTCGAGCGTGGGATAGCCGGCGGTGACGAACGGCATCAACGCCCGCTCGCCGCGGGTTCGCAGGTCATGGAAGATGCGGTCGATTCGATTCATGGGCGAAAGTGTAGCGTCTCGGGCGGCCGGTTGTCTCGCGTGCTTCTCCGGTCTGGCATTCGTGCTACGATTGCCGCATGCCGGTGATTCGGGACGACGCGATCTGCCTGCGACTGCTCGACTGGTCCGAGACGAGCCAGATCGTGGTGCTGCTCACCGCGGAGTACGGGAAGATTTCCGGGGCGGCGAAGGGGGCGAAACGCACGAATCCCTCGGCGATTCAGAAGTTCAGCGGCGGGTTCGACCTGCTCACCCGCGGCGAGGTCGTGCTTTACACCAAGGCGGGACGCGAACTGGCCAACCTCGCCGAGTGGGACCTGCGGGAGACGCATCCGCACCTGCGGCGGGAGCTGCGGGCCCATCAGCTCGCGATGTATGCCGCGGACATGACGCATCACCTGCTGTCCGATCACGATCCGCATCGCGCCACCTTCGACGCCCTGGTCGGATTTCTGGAAGCCCTCGCCGACGCGAAGCGGCATGCGCCGGCGTTGGTCGCGTTCCAGTGGCGGGTGATCGAGGACTGCGGCTACCGGCCGGAACTGGAACAGGACGCGGAGACCGGGGCGGCGCTGGACCGCGAGGCGGGGACGGTGGCGTTCAGCCCGCTGGCCGGCGGCCTGGTCGCCGACACCGGGGCCGGCGACCGCTGGCGGACGCGGCAGGGCACGGCGGCGGTGCTCCGCCGGGCGGCCGGCGGCGAATCGCTGACCGACCTGCCGGCCCCGGACGTGGAGCGGGCGGCCCGGCTGCTGTGCACCTACATCCGCAGCATCATCGATCGACATCTCGCGACGATGGACGCGATCCTCGGGGGGGAGTAGACGACGTCGTTCGACCATCCAGCCCGCCGGCGATATGGTGACGGCGTGGCCGACGAACCCAGTGACAACGCCGAGGCCGCGCTGGTCATGCGCGGCGTGGTGCGGGAGGCGGTCGGCAGCGGCGGTGAATCCGTCCGGCTGCTCGACGGGGTGGACCTCGACGTGGCGCGCGGGCAGGTGCTGCACATCGTCGGGCCGAGCGGGGCGGGCAAGTCGACGCTCATTCGGCTGATCAATCGACTGGACGACGCGGACGCGGGGCACGTTTCGGTGTTCGGCCGACCGATCGCCGACTGGCCGGTGCGCGAGCTTCGCCGGTGGGCCGCTCTGGTGCTGCAGGAACCGTCGCTGCTCGGAATGAGCGTCAGGCGCAACCTCGCCCTGCCTTTCGAACTGCAGGGCGAGCCGCCGAACGACCTGGAGGATCGCATTCGTCACGCCGCCGATCTCGCCGGCGTCGACCACGAGCTGCTCGACCGCGAGTCGCACCAGCTCAGCATCGGCCAGAAGCAGCGCGTCGCCCTCGCCCGGGCCGTGATCACGCAACCGGAGATGCTGCTGCTCGACGAGCCGACGTCGTCGCTCGATCCGCGCACCGCGGAGGCGCTGCTCGACCGGCTCGTGGCCTTGATCGGCCAGGACAAGTTGACGGTGATCGCGGTCACGCATCGCCTGTCCGAGGCGCGCTACGTCGGGGGGCGAATGGCGGTGCTGATCGATGGGCGGATCGCCGCGGAAGGCGAGGCCGAGGCCCTGGCGTGTGATCCGCCGTCGGGCGAGGTCCGCCGGTTCCTGCTCGGCAGGGAGGATGGCGATGGAGCCGGTTAAATCCCTCGGCTGGGTCGAACTGCTGTTGATGCTCGCGCCGGTGGCCGCGGCGATCGCCGTCAGTCTCGTCTGGAAGCTCGGGCAGTGGCGGCGGATCACCGTGGCCACCGTTCGCAGCATCATCCAGCTCAGCGCCGCGGGGCTGGTCATCGGCTGGATTTTCCAGCGCGACACCTGGTACTGGGTGCTGATCGTGCTGGTGGTGATGACGGTGATCGCGGCGATGACCGCGGCCGGGCAGGTCGGCCGGCGGAGCCCCGGGCTCGTCGCCGCCATGAGCGTCGTGCTCGGAGCCGTCACCGCCGTGGCCCTGCTGTATTACACCACCGTGGTGATCGGCCTGGAGCAGTGGGAGGCGCGGTATCTGATCCCGCTCGGCGGGATGCTGCTCGGCAACGCCATGACCGCGGTGACCCTGGCGGTGGAGCGGCTGCACAGCGAACTGCGGCAGCGCGTGGTCGATGTCGAGACGTACCTGTCGCTCGGAGCGAGCCCGTGGCAGGCAGTGCGGCCGGCCGTGCGAACGGCGGTCGCCGCCGGGCTCACACCGACCATCAACGCGATGCTCATTGTCGGCGTGGTGAAGCTGCCGGGCATGATGACCGGGCAGATGCTCGGCGGATCGAGCCCGTGGCAGGCGGCGATGTACCAGCTTCTGATCCTCGCGGCGATTGTTTTCACCGACCTGCTCGCCGCCACCGCCGCCGCGGTCTGGCTTTACCGCCGATGGTTCACCGCGGCGTGGCAGGTGCGGACCTGGTGATCGGGGGATGCGGCGATTGGGCGGCGCGCCGGTCACCACCGGGGTCAAGCCCCGTCATGGACAGCCCAGCCCCCAGGGGCGAAGCCGTCCTTGGCGGGGATGCGTCGGCCGCCGGATCGCGCCTCGCTGAAGCGAGGGCGCGCCGTCGGATCGCGCCTCGCTGAAGCGAGGGCGCGCCGTCGGATCGCGCCTCGCTGAAGC
>CAYFQS010000212.1:3686-6666 GCA_964345245.1 uncultured Planctomycetaceae bacterium
GAGGACGCGCCGCGGGATCACCCGATCCCCATTTTCGTTGCTTTTTTTGCCCATTGCCGTCGAAAGCACTGGAAAGTCGATACAAGGGCGATAGACTGCCGGTCAGCGCTGGCCTCACGGTGAGACTATGCCGGCGACGGCCGCGGAAGGACGAGTGGTGTCCCGCAGCCCAACCAGTATGCCCGGCGCCAAGATCGGCTCCGGGGAAGAGGCGTCGACCGGCGCCCTGATCAAGCGTCTGCTACTTCTAACCTGGCAGTATCGTTGGGGGTGTCTGCGCGTCCTCGCCATCCAGGTTTTGATGATCACCCTCGCCCTCAGCGGCCTCGGGCTGCTCGGGGTCGGGATTGACCTGATCGCCCACCACGCGGGGATCGAGGGGGCCAAGCCCCCGCGCTATCCATTTGGCCTCGCCCCGCCCGAGAGCTGGTCCGCCATGACCATTGCGGTGGTCATCGCCCTGGGCATCCTCGTCCTCGCCCTGCTGCGGGCGACGCTGACCTACCTGTACACCATGGAGATCAACAAGCTCATCCAGGGCCGGATCGTCGTGGACCTGCGGGCCAGCGTGTACAACAAGCTCCAGCGCCTGTCCTTCCGGTTCTTCGACGCCAACGAGTCCGGCTCGATCATCAACCGCGTGACCCAGGACGTGCAGATGGTCCGCATGTTCGTGGACATGGTGATGATCGCGCTGATTGTGCTGACCATGACGCTGGTGTTCTACCTGCTCTACATGGTCACGATCCACGTTCCGCTGACCCTGGCGTGCCTGGCCAGCACGCCCGTGCTGTGGTGGTTGACCATCACCTTCTCCCGCCGGGTGAGGCCGGCCTACATGAAGAATCGCGAGCTTTACGACAAGCTCGTGCTCAACGTCTCGGAAAACGCCCAGGGCGTGCACGTGGTCAAGGGTTTCGGCCTGGAGGGGCAGCAGGAGGAGCAGTTCGCAAAGTCCAACGACGACGTCACCGAACAGCAGCGCTGGATTTTCGGGCAGGTCGGCTGGTACCAGCCCGCGGTGATGGTGCTCACCTACGTCAATCTCGTGGTGTTGCTCGGTTACGGCGGATACCTGACGATCAGCCACCTCAACGCCCCGCCGGAGATCGCCTCGGAGACCGGCATCACGCTCGGGTCGCTGATCGTCTTCGCCACACTGCTGCAGCAATTCTCGGCGCAGGTGAATAACGTGGCGACCATCGCCAACGGGGCCCAGCAGTCACTGATCGGGGCGAGGCGGGTGTTCGACGTGCTCGACACGCCGGTCGAGATCACCTCCGGCAGCGGCGCCCGTCGGCTGGACCGGGCCGAGGGACTGGTCGAGTTCGATCACGTGAGCTTCGGCTACGAGCGGAACAAGCCGGTCCTGCACGACATTGAGCTGAGCGTGAAGCCGGGCCAGTGCGTGGCCCTGCTCGGGGCGACCGGGTCGGGCAAGACCACGCTGATGTCGCTGATCCCACGATTCTACGATTTGCAGTTCGGCCGGGTGCTCGTGGACGGGATCGATGTGAAGGATCTCGACCTCGACGATCTTCGCCGCAACATCGGCATCGTCTTTCAGGAGAGTTTCCTGTTCTCGACCACGGTGGCGGAGAACATCGCGTTCGGCCACCCCGACGCCACGCGGGAGCAGATCGAGACCGCGGCGAAGATCGCCGCCGCCCACGAGTTCATCACCGAGCTGCCGAAGGGCTACGACAGCGTGCTGACCGAGTCGGGGGGGAACCTCTCGGGCGGCCAGCGGCAGCGCCTCGCCATCGCCCGGGCGGTGCTGTTGAACCCGCGGATTCTGCTGCTCGACGACCCGACCGCGGCGATCGATCCGCAGACCGAGACGGACATCATGCGGGCGATGGACAACGCCATGGAAGGTCGCACGACCTTCCTCGTGGCTCATCGGTTGAGCACGCTGCGGCGGGCGGACCTGATCGTGGTCCTGGAGAAGGGGCGCATTGTCGAGGTCGGCCAGCATGACGATCTCATGGAATTCGCCGGCCACTACCGCACGGTGGCCGACCTGCAACTGCCGGATGAACAGACCAGGGCCGTGCTCGCCGCGCAGGGCGAGCCGGTGCCGGAGTAATTCGCCAGGCGATATGGACATCGCATGAGTCAAACGAACCGCTCATCCCGACCATCGCTCACGCACGTCAAGCGTGCGGACCAGGAAGCGAAGATGCGCCCCCTGGAGTGGGGGCTCATCCGTCGGCTGCTCGGGTACATGACGCGCTATCGCAGGACGCGGAACTGGCTGCTGTTGTGCGTGATCGTCCGGTCCGTCCAACTGCCCGCGCTGGCGTGGATCATGGCCATCACCATCAACGAGATGATCAGCGAGCGCGACGCCTACGGCGCCGTGCTCTGGACGACGCTGTTCTTCCTGACCGCGGCATTCACCGGGATCGTGCTGAGGTACCGAGTGTCGCTGTCGCTTCAGCTCGGCGAGGCGATCGTCCACGACCTGCGGACCGAGCTGTTCCAGAAGCTGCAGACCTTCCGGATGGGCTTCTACGACCGCACCAAGCTGGGCCGGATCATCAGCCGCTTCACGTCGGACACCGAGGCGATCCGTCGCGGGGTTCAGCAGGTGCTGTTCGTCACCCTGGTCGGGGCGGGGCAGATGCTCGTGGCGGCGGCGATCATGGCCTGGAAGGACTGGCAACTCTTCCTCGTGCTCCTCGCCCTCGCCCCGGTGCTCTACGGCTTCAACCGGTACTTCCGCAAGCGGCTGGGCGACGCCTACCGCGCGGTGCAGGAGAGCTTCAGCCGGGTCACCGCGACCCTCGCCGAGTCGGTCAGCGGCATCCGCGTCACGCAGGGGTTCGTGCGGCAGGAGGTGAATGCCGGGCTCTTCGAAGACCTGGTGCGGGACCACGCGGATTACAACCTCGGGGTGGCGCGGAACGCCGGGGTGTTCCTGCCGATGCTCGAGATGAACAGCCAGTTCTTCGTCTCCGCCCTGCTCGTGCTCGGG
>CAYFQS010000213.1:0-6629 GCA_964345245.1 uncultured Planctomycetaceae bacterium
AGCCAAGCTGCCGCGGGCTGTGCTGGTCGGTCATGATGATCAGGATGTTGGGGCGTTTGTCAGGCATGGCGAAGCTCCGGGAAGGCCGCGGCGTCAAGTAGCGGCTGAAGATCGTCGAGTTGTTCGAGTCGATCGAGAATCGAAGGCAACCGCTGGGCGCGTGGGGCTTGGTCCGCGAGGCCGAACGCGGCGCACGCGTGGAGTTTCTCGACCGTCTCGTCCCACGACATGCCGCCGGGCGGGAAGGTCCGCGACTTCGCCTGCATTTCGACGAGTCGGCGGCCATCCGTGGTGTGGACGATCACGCCCTGTGCGCCGGGTTCGGGCAGCGTCAAGTCGTCGGGCGCGGGGCGATTCACGATGGCGTTGGCCAGCGCGATGACGTCCGTGTCCGCGGCCACGGCGGCGTCGGTGTAGTCGGGCAGGGTCGCCGGGCCTCGCAGCAGCGTGTGCGCCACCGCCCACTCGGCGCTGAACTGGGCGCTGACGGAGGGGTGGTCGCCCGGGACGAACGGTCCGGTCACGATGCCGGCCGGGTCGCAGTGGATCAGCTCGACGCGGTCGATGCGGTCGGCTCGCCAATCGTGTTGCTCGCGCAGCCGCTCGGCGGCCAACTGCACGTGGTGGCACGCGCCGCAGCTCGGGTAACGCTTCATCGCCACGCGTTCGATGAACGGCGGGCCGAGGTCGCCCGCCAGCTCCTCGCCGCTCGGCACGTCGCCGTTCATGTACACCGCGAAGAATCCCGCCTTCCCCTCCAGCGCGGCACGCGGGCCGGTGATCCCCCGCCGGGCGAGCAGCGCCGACTCGATCGCCGAGCTCGCCGCGAAGCCCGGCTGCAGCCGCTTGGTCAGGGTGTGATCGAGCAGGGCCTGCCGGTTGCCCGAGCACCGGGCGTATTGAATCCCCAGGGCGTGGACGGTCTGCTCGTCGCTCAGCCCCAGCAGCCGGCCCGCCGCCACCGCGGCCCCGAACCCGCCGAAGATCGTGGTGGGCAACAACCCCGGCCCGCGCGACCGCCCCCGGCCCGCCGCCGCCAGCCGGCCGATGACCTCGATCCCCGCCGCCATCGCCGCCAGCGCGTCGCGCCCCGTCGATCCCGCCGCCTCCCCGCAGGCCAGCACCGTGGGCACGATCACCGACGTCACGTGCACCGGCATGCAGCCGTCCGCCAGCACGTCGTCGAAGTCCCACGCGTGCACCATCGCCGCGTTGACCATCGCCGCCTCGGGCAGCGCCACCCGGCCCGCGTGAAACAGCAACGACCCGCCGGCCAAGCCATCTGAACCGCCCGAGCCGCCGCTTTCGCCGGCCGGCCCCCGCTCTCGGGCGTAGGCGATGATCGCCTCGATTCCGGGTGCCCGCGTGGCCGCTGCCGCGCAAGCGATCGCGTCGAGCCACAGCCGTTGCCCGGCGGCGGTTGATGCTTGCCGCGGCGTATCGCCGACCCGCCGCGACGCTTCGATCAGTTGCTCAGACAAGCGGGCCGTCATCGTCCATCCACCTGTCCCCCTTCGTCGTCAAGACGGGCACCGACCGAGAACAGCGCGTCCGCCGGGTCTCGAAATGGCCAACGCAATTCTTCGCGCGTGGCACCGGTACCCGAACGCACGGCCCAGCCGCCAGGCTCGCTGCCATCTTCTCGGCCGACAAACCGGCGAAAGCTGCTGTTCAGCAAGTTTTGCTTCAACCAGAAGCTCGCGGAGAAGGTGTCGCCGATGGCGAACTGCCCAAAACTGTCGTTCGCAGAGGAACCGCCCCCGGTTTTCGGCCGGACCGCGTAATCGCCCCCATTCATCGTCAGCGCGTTGTCTGCGATTCCATTGAAACCGGTGCCGTAGGGAGTACCCTCCGCATTCAGCGTGTTCCCGTTGCCCGAGGCGTCGGCGAAGGTGCCGCTGGTCTCGTCGAACGTCCAGCCGGCGACGAAGTCGTCGACCACGGCGGCCCGGGTATCGGGGGGCGCCGCGAGCAGGGCGGTGAATGCGAGCACGCACGAGGCGGCACGCAGGCTGCCGCGCAGGGGACGCGATGGTGTCCGGGAAAGTTGGCGGGTAAACGGGGGCATTGGAATTCGCTCCTTCCGTGGAGACATAGACGGTAACGAGGCGGCATCGCGTTACGCCACGGATTCGTTTTCTTGCCAATAGAGTTTGCCTCCCGTACGCCGCTGCCGCTACCCACATTCATGCCCTTTTTTTGTCACTTTGATGCTCTTATTTGGTGAACGGAGCGTGGGATGGTAAATTGGGGGAATATGTCGGAAAAGGCTGAAAAATCTTCACATCGCGGGACGCCGCTGCGAGTGCTCGAGTTTCACTCTGGAACCCTGCCGGAGGCGACGCGGCTGGACGTGCCGCGGCGCCGGGCGGCGTGGCAGTTGGAGGAATTGTTCGCGGCGGTCGAGCGGCTGTCGGGGCTGGAGGTGTCGATCTACCCGCCGTGGGCGATGGAGGCGACGCCGAGCGTGGATCGGCTGCCGGCGCGGTACCGCCGGCACATGAGCGGGTTCTGCGGGGCGGCCAAGAGCACGGTGGACGGCAAGGGGTGTCGCGGTCACGACGCGGTGCACGTGAATCGTAAGGCGGGGGAGCTTCGCCGGCCGTTCGTGCAGCGATGCCACGCGGGGATGGCCGAGGCGGTCGTGCCGATCGTGTTGCAGGACCGCCACGCGGGAACGGTGTTCGTGGGCCAGGCAATCACTCCGGCGATGGCGGAGGCGGGCTTCGCGGAAATCGAGCGGCGGGTGGGGGAGCGGGTGAGCGATGTCAATGCGCTGCGGGAAGGCTACGAGGCGCTGCCGCGGTGGACCGAGCAGGAGCTGCTGGGGCTGGCGATGCTGGTGGACGCGTCGATCCGCGGGCTGGGGGAGAAGCTGGGCTACGAGCTGCTCGACCAGGAGGTGCGATTGCACAACGCCCCGGCGATCCGGCGGGTGATCGACATCCTCCGCAACGAGCGGTGCTGGTCGATCACCGCGGCGGCGATGGCCGAGCGGGTGCACCTGAGCGAGGCGTACTTCAGTCGGCTGTTTCGGCAGACGGTGGGCAAGTCGTTTTCCGACTACGTGACGGAGCGCCGCCTGACCGCGGCACAGAACTGGCTGCTCCAGACCGACCTGAGCATTGCCGAGATCGCCCATCGCTGCGGGTTCAGTCGGCAGAGCTACTTCACCCGCCGCTTCCGCAAGTGGTTCGGCGAGACGCCGAGCTCGTACCGCCGGCTTACGCAGCACGACGCATCGAGACGCGGCGAGACGAATCCAGTGAAGCGATACGGACGCGGATGACATCCGGAACGAAACGGCAAGTTTGGACCCGTCCCGTATCCTAAAAATCTGGTTATGCACTTTAATCTAGCGGCTCGGTTTTTGGGTCGCGAGGCAAGGCCTTCTGCCCCGGAGCTGGCATGGAGTTCCCCGTATGAACGCGTAAAAGCGGGTTCGCGCGTACTTCGGTGCCGGGGCAATCACGGGCTAGCGAGTAGGGTGCGGTAAGGCTCGGCGCACCGCACCACGAATGCGCCTTGATGATTCGAATGGGGCTTTCGGGCCCGCTGCGGTCGGGCTTGAAGTTTGGGCAGGCGTACCCAAATCGACTTCGATGGTGCGGTGCGCGGACTTACCGCACCCTACTGACCTATGATAGCTCCTACGCGTTCACCTACGACCCTTGGAATCCCCTCGTGAAAGACGCCGAGCAGCGCCGAGCTCGCCGGGAAAGACGGAGGCGACCTGTGTCACGCCGCGGCGGTGCGGCCGTACAGGCCGGGGATTTCAGGACGAACCGCTGAGGCGCGGAGACGCAGAAGAAAGCGGACTGGCCGTAACTCAGGGCATTCCTGCTTATGAATCTCACCGGCGGACGAGCACACAGTGGTCTGGTGAAAGGGTCAGCTTCGCGTATCATGGGGGCGTGACCGCTGGCATTCGGAGACCGCCCCATGATCCGCAAAGCCAAGCCCGGCCGCTGGCATTACGTATGGATGGCGCTGGTCGTCATCGCCGTGATGGGCGTGAGCATGTTTGCCGCGGGCATGACGACCTTTTTTTACGTCACGTATCAAACCAACGAGCAGACGGGTGCGGTGGACATTTCGCCCGAAGGGCTGACCGCCGCCTCAAATACGCTGGGCTTCCTTCTCGGGGCCGCGACTTCCATCATCTGGATCGTCGCCATGATCTACTGGACGGGCATCGAGAAGACCCGCCGGCTCATTGTCAAGGGCACGGGCCTCGCCGTCACCCTCGGCATCGCGTGCACGTTCATTACGCACACCGTCTACTCCAATATCGACGGCGAGTGGCAGACCTCGCGCTACCTCGCAGGTGTGATCATCGCCGTCGTCTCCGCCGCTGTGCTCGGCGGCATCGCCTCCGCGATCTGGGCCGCCCTGCCCGTCCGGCCCATCGGCGAGGAGGCGGAGCAGGACTGACCATGCGCCCCGCCCCGCTGCATCGCCGGCTTCGCATGTTTGCCCGGCTTCTCGGCCGCGTGCCGCCGGGCCGCCGATCTCGTCGTCGGCTGGGCGGGCGATCAGTTCAAGAACGGCTCGATCACCCGGTCCGAACGGCTTACGCAATACAACCGTTTGCTGGAGATCGAAAGCGAGATCGCCCTGCCGATGGTGAACTGGCCGAAGGGGTTTTGAGCCCGCCTCAGTATCCCGCCTCCGGATTCACCTCGTCCACCAGCGGCTGGTCGCCCAGGAAGCGCCGCAGGTTGTCGCAGAACAGCGCGGTGGCGCGGTCCCAGTAGTGCGGGCTCGCCCCGGCGACGTGCGGGGTGATGATCACATTGGCCATATGCCAGAGCGAGGAATCGTCCGGCAGCGGCTCGGTCTCGAACACGTCCAGCCCGGCCCCGGCGATCCGCCCGTCCTTCAGGGCCCGGATCATCGCCCGTTCGTCCACCACCGCGCTGCGCGAGGCGTTGACCAGCAGTGCCGACGACCGCATGACCTTGAACTGCTTCCGCCCAATCAGCCGGCGGGTCTCGCCGGTGAGCGGCACCGCGACGATCACCACGTCAGACTCACCGAGCATCTCGTCGAGCGCATCGGCGGGCAGAACCTGGTCGACGAACAGGTACTCCTGGGCCGGATGCTTTTTGGTGGCCAGGACGTGCATGCCGAACGCCTTGGCCCGGGCGGCGATCTCCTCGCCGATCTTGCTGATCGCGACGATGCCCATGGTCTGGCCGTACAGCTCGCCCATCTCCGGCCCGACGCGGTCGCCGACCCATTCGCGATCGAACTGGGCCTGCATGCACCGGTGGAGCCGACGACTCAGGGCGAGGGTCAGGGCCATGACGTGTTCGGCGGCCTGGATGCGATGCACGCTCGCCGCGGTGGTCAGTCGCAGCTTCGCCTCGCGCACGGCCGGCATGTTGAGCACCGTCTCGCCCCCGACGGTGGTGAGCTGCACCCACTGCAGCGACCCGCCGTGCTCGCGGAAGTCCTGCTCACTCAACGACCAGCCGAAGAGCACGTCCGTCTCCGGCAGCAGCTTGAGCAGCGACGCCCGACCGGTCGCGACGCGGACCTGCACCTCGTCGGCCGCCTGGCGGATTCGCTGCACATGCCGCTCGTCGAGCACCCACTGCGTGGCCTCGTGAAACACGCCGACCGTAATGCGAAGGGGATTGTCCGCCATGGTGGCCTCCGATGACGCGGTAGCTTGGCGCGCGACCGTGATTTCGGCAAGGCGCGGGGGGAAGAAACCCGAAGGGCGGAAACCCGAAACCCGAAGTCCGAAGTCCGAATCAATGCCCGAATGCTCCAATGCCCCAATCAAAGGCGTTGCGTCATCTGGGCGTTCGGCATTGGGATTTGATTCGGGGTTTCGGATTTCGGATTTCTGGTTTCTGGTTTCCCCACCGTATACTCTGGCCGTGAGCGAACCGCGCGTGATCATCATCGGCAATCCGTACAGCGGGTCGGGCGACAATCGTCGGGGGATCGACGCGCTCGCCGCGGCGCTGTCGCGTCGTGGCTTCGCGGTGACGGTCGCGCTGACCGATGAGCAGAAAGCGCGGGCCGAGAGGATCCCGGCGCACTGCGTCGTCGCCGCGGGCGGCGACGGGACGGCGCATCACGTGATCAACGGGGCTTACGCCGGCCCGCTCGCCGTGCTGCCGCTCGGCACGGAGAACCTTTACGCCGACACGTTCGGCTTCACCGCCGACGTCGAATCGCTCGCCGCGTTCATCGAGCGCGGCCGGGTGAAGCGGATCGACCTCGCTACCGCGGGCGATCGACGGTTCGGGCTGATGATCAGCGCCGGGTTCGATGCCGACGTCGCCCACCGCCTCGACCGCTGGCGAACCCGCAAAGGGCCGGCGAAGCGCGTTCGCCGGCGCACCTATCGGCGGTTCATCCTCACTTCGGCCGGGCTCTATCGCTGGCCGCGGATTACCCTGGAAACGGACGACGACCGGATCGAGGGGGCGCACGTGATGGTCTTCAACCTGCCGGAGTACGGATTCGATCTCGACTTCGCCCCGGACGCCCGCGGCGACGACGGCGTGCTCGACTGGGTCGTGTTCGAGAACCCCGGCGTGTGGCGGATGCACCGCTACTGGCGGGCGGTGCGGCGCGGCGAGCACTTCGAATTCGACGACGTGAAGCGC
>CAYFQS010000214.1:0-6620 GCA_964345245.1 uncultured Planctomycetaceae bacterium
TCGGGGTGAACCCGCCGAAGCTGACGAACCAGTGGACGGGCAACCACGAGGGGGCCGAGAGCGTGTTCGTCGACGGCGATGCGATGTACGTCGGCTCGGGCAGTACGGAGAACGTGACGTCGCATCTGAAGATGAAGGTCGACGGGTCGGAGTATATCTGGGAAGCCGCCGGTCCCTGGGGCGTGCCCGGGGGCTTCGGCGGGGGCGTGCGGATCGCCGCGACCGACGGCGTGCTGTATCGCCTGACCGCCAACGCCTGGGTTGTGCCCGTGTCGGCGAAGACCGGCAGCGCGTACGACCTCTGGCCCGATGGCGAGCCGCGCACCGTGACCTGGTACTACAAGTGGGACGTCAAGCTCCCCGAGCAGCAGCGCCAGCCCTGGAACGGCGACGAGCACCAGATGGACCTCGACGCCCGCGACGGCAGCGTCGTGGTCGCCTATCGCGACTTCGATCAGCTTCGCTGGATCGACCTTGAGGCCAGCCCCAAGCAGCGGCAGTCCGGCAATCGCACGCATAACCCCGACCGGGCGGTGTTCTCGCGCATCGAAGACGTGAACAAGCCCCACAGTATCGCGCTGACCGGGGCCGAGACAGCGCTGGTTCTCTCGGGCGACCGTGTGCTCCATCTCGGCTCCGACGGCAGCAAGCGCACTGTCATCCACGCCGATCAGCTCACCAACCCGAAGTGGATCGACTACGACCACGAGGCCGACGAGGTCCTTGTTTATCAGGGCGAACCGAGCAAGCAGGTCGTGCGGTTCACCGGAGACGGGCGGAAGCTGCGCAGCTACGGCGAGGCGGGCGGCCGGGCGTTCGGGGCGTACGTGCCGACGAATTTTCATGCCGTCAGCGACCTCGCCGCCGACCAGCGCGGCGGGTTCGTGGTCGTCGAGACGGACCTTCGACGGACCGCGCACTTCAACCGCGCCGGCGAGCTGCTCAACCAGTGGTACGGCGGGCAGAACTTCTTCCACTTCACGAGCACCGACCCGGCCGACCCGACGCGGATCTTCTTCGGCGGCGGGGGCCGCGACATTCACACGGCCGGCCGGATCGACTACGACACCGGCGTGTGGCGCGTGACCGACGTTTACAAGCAGGGTGAGCTGCCGCTGATGCCGCCGACGACGTGGGCGCACCACCAGTGGCACGCGATCCGCCGCGACGGCGAGCTGTATCTGTTCACCGACGCGTCCAGTTCGCCGGCACTGATGCGGTTCGACGAAACACGCAACCGCTTCGTGGCCGTGGCGCGTGTGGGCGTGAAGGTCAGGCCCGACGTGCACCCGGCGCTCTGGGAGGCGGCGGAGCGCAACGGCGACGCGATCAAAAAGCGCAAGGGCAAGTTCGCCGCGTGGTCGTGGGGCGATCGCAACGGCGACGGCCAACCGCAGCCTGACGAGTTCACCTTCTCCGAAGGCGAAGCCCGGCGGAATGAGATTCCCGCGATGCAGTACAACCAGAAGATCGATGCCCGCCACGTCGCCATCGACGACGAGCTGAACCTCTACATCCCCGACACCGACGACTCGAAGATGCACCACACGGACGTGGCGTGGTACGTCATGCCCAACGAGGCCGAGCCGGGCGACCCCGCGCCCAAGTGGGACTGGAAAAGCATGCGCCCCGCAGAGGGCCGGTTGCCCGATCAGCCCGAGCGGTTCGGTCGGTTCGCGGGCAAGGCGATCCACCGCGACGCGGGGGGCAACGTCTACCAGATGCTCGCTGACACCTCGCGCGAGGGCGACAAGTTCCCCGCCGATCACACCGGCCGCATCCGTTTGATGAAGTGGAACGCCGACGGCGAGCTCGAGTGGTCCGTCGGCACGCACGGCACGACCTCGGCCGTCGCGAAGTACACGCCCAAGGCGGGCATCCTCACGCCGGATCGCGTGGTGTTTCCGGCCCGCATCATGGGCGACGTCAACGGCTGCGTCGTCTTCGCCGACCGCTGGCGTCACCCCGCCACGGCGTGGACCAAGGACGGCCTGTACGCCGGTTACTTCCTCGATCGTCGCGCCGACGACGGCCTGCCCGAGCGGTTCTACCACTGGTGGCGAGCCGACATCGACAACCGCGACGACAGTGTCATCCCCACCGACTGCCTGGTCGGCGGCTCGATCCACCCTCTGCCCGGCGGCGACGTGCTGTGGTACGCCCAGGGCAACCAGGGCAGCCCGGTCTACCGCATCTCCGGCTGGGACGGCTGGACGCGACAACAAGGCGGCCTCCGCGTGGACACGTCGGCCGAGCCCGCCGCCGGCGACGGCACGGGCCTCACCGCGCGGTTCTACGACAACGACCGCTTTGCCGGGCCGCCCGTGCTCGAAACGACGCTGGCCGACATGAGCCTCACGCGTGAGGACTTCGTCGAAGCGCTCGGCGACGCCGGCGGCGAGCTGCCGCGTTCACTGTCAGTCGAGATCGAAGGCGCGATCGAGCCGCCGGTCAGCGAGCCTTGGGTGTTCAAGATCGAACTCAACACCCGCTGGTGGCAAGGCCACAGCAAACTGTGGATCGACGACCGCTTGATCCTCGACACGCGGCGGTGGGACGCGATCACCGAGAAAGTGCAGGGCCGTAAGCTCGGCCAAGCCTACGAGCGGGTCCGGGAATACAGCGACGCGATCGACCTCGAGGTCGGTCAGCGACATCGATTGAAGCTGCACTACACCCTCACGCCGCCGGACAAGACCACCCGCGCCGGCAAGCGCGGGCTCAAGCGCCAGCCCGATCCGCCGGCCCGCCTCGAGCTGAAGTGGCAGAGCCGCAGCTTCGATCGCGAACTCATCCCCGCGCAATACGCCTACCCCTCCGCTGACCGCGTTGGCTCCGCGATCCCGGCGCGGAAGCCCGGCTCGTGATTTTCTGACCCGCTTTTGAGACTCCGCATTCCAAACAAGGACCCCGCTACGATGACGAAAACCCAAACGCAAACCATTTCCGTCGGCGACGCCCGGTTGGCCCTCGACGTCCGCGACGGCGACCTTCGCAGCCTCGGCGACATCCGCGTGAACGGCACGCCGCTGCGGAACCCCGTCAACCGCTTTCTGCCGTGGTTTGACAGCTACGACGGCGGGACGTTCAACCGCTTCCGCTTCGATGGCGTGGACCAGCGGCCCGACCGCGCGACGATCGCGCTGCGGGCCATTGACGACCACGACTACCCTTTCCGCGAGCGGCGGGACTCCTCGGGTGACCTGTGCCTTCGCAAGGAGGTTTGGGACGCCGACCCGATCGAGGCCGACTTCCGCGTCGTCCTTGAGCCGGCCCAGGCTCGCTTCGAGGGCGAGGATTTCACCGGCTTCCGCTACTGGTTCGAGTACGAAAGCGACGCCGCGGCCATCCACCGTGTGCTCGACCGGCAGACGTGGGAGCTCGGCGGCGGCCTCGATGACGTGACGCTCCTGTTCCGCTGCCTGTTCGACCTGCCGATGAAACGGATCACGCCGGAAACCCACTTCAGCACCGTCGGCCTGGAGAAGTCGGCCCAGGCGCTGCCCGGCAACCTCTGGGCGCGGTGGAGTTTGCTCCAGCCCTTCGACATGCAGTACGGCCAGGCCGGCGTGATGCTCGCGTGGTTCGATCACGTTTCCAACATCCGGACCGTCGTCGAGTCAAACCCCGGCGAAGACTGGATCCGCTTCATCGACCTGCACCAGTTCGAGAACAGCACGAAAACGGCGACAAACCCCAAGACCGTGCTATTCTCGCCGGCCCGACTGGATGAGGTCGACGCGATCAACCTCTGGACGCGGGTCTACGACCAGGAGTACGCCCGGGCGTGCGAGCAGTTCGGCGTCAAGGACGAGGGCCCGCCGCGCGTGGGCATTCATCAGGAGGCGTGGCAGGAGATCGATTTCGACTCGACCTTCGATCCCGCGATCGACATCGCCGCGGAGGTCGGGGCCGAGCAGATCTGCATCGGTGCCGCGTGGGAGAGCAGCCTCTCTTTCACGAAGAATC
Source organism: uncultured Planctomycetaceae bacterium (assembly GCA_964345245.1). GTDB lineage: Bacteria > Planctomycetota > Phycisphaerae > Phycisphaerales > Zrk34 > CAYFQS01. Next base: position 3,970 of record CAYFQS010000214.1, read on the forward strand.
TGCGACGCCTGACGAGCGAGCAGGACCGAGCCGGCACCGAGCTCGAGAAGCGCTCGGGCGAGAGCACGCGGCACAAGCTGCACGTGCTCGACTACGACGTCGCCGCCGCCTACGGGGGTGAGGACGCCCTTCGCCGTCTTGTGGAGCGTGCCGGCGTTCACGGGGTCAAAATCCTCACGTGGGCCAAGTGGGCGCCCGGCGTGACCAGCTACCTGACGAACAAGGGCAAGGAGCTCGGCGAGGGACTCGGCGGGATTTACAACGTGAAGGAGTCGGGGCGCCATCCCGACAGCGGCTATCCGTTCCACACCTGCTCCGTGAACCTCCACGCGCCGATCGGGGACTACATCAAGGATAAGATCATGGGCGTGCTCGAGCGCACGGGGGTGGACGGGTTCCTCTGGGACTCCTGGAGCAATATGGGCTGGTGGCAGATCAACTACTCCGATGGCAGCATGCGGCCACAATGCCAGGAGATGGGCGAGCTCTACGCGGAACTGGTCAACGCCGGCTACTACATCCAGCCCGAGGGCATCTGCAGCTTCTCCAACCACACCGCCGTCGGTCTGCACGGGGGCAACATCTTCGAAGGCGTGCTCGGCGCGTTCGCCTACAACTCGGCCATCCCGGAGCTGATCCGCGACGAGGGCGGCGAACACGTTCACGGCTCGATCGAGGTGCTCTGCGGCCGGGCGCCTTTCGACAAGCTCTTCTCGTGGTACGCCCACAAGCGCGTCTCGCCCCTCCCCGGGTCGCTCTTCGCTGAGCAGCGCGACCAGATGTCCCCCGAACGGCTTGAGGCATTCAAGCGTCTGATCGCGCTCTACAAGAGCGTCCGGCACGCGATGCGAAAACGCACCGTGCAGAAGGGCCACCGCGCCGTGCTGTGGGAACAGCCCGACAGCGCCGAGAAGCTCTACTGGGTGCTCGAGCCGCACACCGTCGCCCTCGACGCGACCGACGCCGAGACCGGGCAGCCGATTGAAGGCGAACTCGAACCCTGCCACGTATATTGGCTCGCCGGCGACGCGCCCGGCGGGCACGTGCCCTCGGCATAACCACGTTCACGATTGCTTGTCTCGCTCAGCGGATTCACCCACGCGAAAAGGAAACCTCATCCATGCACACACGAATCCTCCACGGCCTCGCCGCCACCGCCCTCGTCCTCGCCAACGCCGCCCCGACGCTGCTCGCCAATCAGGACCCCAAGCGCGGCCTGAACGAGCGCCTGTTCGTTATGCCCGCGCCCGACGAGGTTGCCATCGACGGCCGGCTCGACGAGTGGGACCGCTCGGGCGAAGTCTTCAGCTTCCACTCCGAGGCGACCCGCGAGATCAAACACGGCAAGATGACACTGATGTACGACGACGAGGCGCTGTACATCGGCGCGGTCGTCGCCGACCCCAACCCGATGATGAACCGGCACGACCCGGCGGCGAACCCGGACAAGGTCTGGAATGCCGACTCGGTGCAGGTGCGTCTGGTCATCGACCGGGACGAGGGTTGGCCCGTCCCCTATTCGAAGTACAAGAACGCACCCAAGGGCGAAAACGACATCCAGCACCTGCTGCTGTGGTACTACACCGACGGACAGCGGCCGGGGCTTCAGCTCCGCAAGGACATGGACTTCAAGGTGCCCGAGCAGTGGCAGCCCCATGGGTTGGTCGACGCCGGCGCGTTTGAGGCGGCCTACCGCAAGCACGCCGACGGGCTGGGCTACACGCTGGAGTACCGCGTGCCGTGGAAGACGCTCGATGCCGACAACCCGCCGCGTGGCGGCGACTTGGTGGCGGGGTCGATCCAGTACAACTGGTCGCGGCCCGACGGGCTGAACATCGACAGCGGCAACGCGGCCTGGGCGCGGGACGTCGTGGCCGAGGGCGGGTTCCCCTTCCAGTCGGCGACGGTGTGGGGCAAGTTCATCTTCACCGAGTCGAACGGCCTGCCGTCGCTGGGGACGGCCGGCGTGACCGAGGCCGATCCGCCCACGCCGTTGGATTTCGTTTACGACCTGCCCGAGCCGGGCGAGGTGAGCGTCTCACTATGGGACGAGAACAACGTGCTGGTGCGGCAGATCGTGGTCGATGCGCAGCGCGACGCCGGCGAGGTGGTCGAGGCGTGGGACGGGCTGGATTACAAGGGTGAGCCGATCCCCGCGGACACCTATCGCTGGAAGGGGCTGTATCACCAGCCGATCACGACCGAGCACAAGCTGTCGGTGCACAATGCGGGTAAGCCGCCCTGGAAAACCGGCGACGGTACCGGCGGCTGGGGCGGCGATCACGGCAAACCGACGACGGCCGAGGCGCTGGGTGATCAGATGATCCTCGCATGGAAGGTGGCGGAAGCGGGCTTCGCGCTCATCCGGGTGGATGCCCAAGGCAACAAGAAAGCCAGTTCGGAGCGGGGCAACGCCTCGGCCCTCGCGGTCGACGAGACGACCGGCCGAGTCTTTGCCGCTAACGAGCTGCACGGCGAACCGGGCGTGCGGCTGTTCGAGGCCGAGAAGTTCCGCCCGATCAACTTCGAAAGCGGCCTGGGCCGACCCGTCGTCCCGGACGACGCGGCCGAGGCACGCCCCGCCGGCCTCGCTTATGACAGCAGATCGGAAGAGCACACGTCTGAACTCCAGTCACACAGTGATCTCGTAT
>CAYFQS010000215.1:0-6620 GCA_964345245.1 uncultured Planctomycetaceae bacterium
TCGTGGCCATGCTTCGTCGGCGCGAACTGATCGACCTGCCGCTCATGGCGGGCGAAGGACCGATGAATGCCGAGGAAGGCGAAAGCTTCGTCGTCGAACGGACGGGCCGGCTCCATGCCGGCCTCTGGGTGTGCGGCATGGCGGTGTGCGCGACCTGGGGCGGGCCGAGAATGGGACCGATCTTCGGCGGCATGCTGCTGTCCGGCCGGCGCTGCGCCGAGCAGATCCGCCGCGCATTGAGCCCAGGCCGGAACGCCGCGACGCATGAAGCACAATCGCGGCGGATCATGCCGGGCGACCTGTCACGGGAGAACCGCCATGCCTGATGCGGACGTGGAACGATGGTGCCGATCCACCGGACCCCGGGTGCTCCGGAACATCGGACTCAAGGCCGGGGACGTGGTGGCTGACTTCGGCTGCCGGACCGGGCGATACGCCGTGCCCGCCGCGCGGATCGTCGGCCACCGCGGCCGTGTCTGCGCGATCGACCGGGATGCGGATTCGCTGGCCCGGCTTAAACTGCGGGCGTCCGAACTCGACCTGGATAACATCCATCCGCTGCGGGTTGATCTTCTCGCTGAATCCCTCCCGCTCGGGCCGCACACCATCGACGTGGCGCTGCTCTTCGACGTCACGCACGGGGTGTTCTTTCCGGAGAAACGTCAGCGCCTCGCTCTGTTCGAGAAGGTACGCCGCGCGGTCAAACCGGAGGGGCGGCTTGCGGTGTACCCCACGCACGGCCGAAAGCATGGCCCGTTCATGAGGCAGCTCGAAAGCGAGATTGCCGAGGTGGGATTTCGTGAGGTGAACCGCAGTCGACGACAGCTTCTGCACGATGACCGCCTTGTCCGTGGATGGGTGCTCGTCTATCGCCCCTCCAACTCGGATCGCGGCGCCCGAGCTCGCGATCGACAAAGTTTGGCGACATGAAATACGTTTTCGGACCCGTACCGTCGCGTCGCCTGGGGCGATCGCTGGGCATCGACACCGTCCCGCTGAAGACCTGTAACTGGAACTGCGTCTATTGCCAGCTCGGCCGCAGCACGCCGGTCGTCCACGAGCGTCGGGCGTACCTGCCGCGCCGACAAATCCTCGATGAAACAGCTCATGCCCTGGCCACGATCCCTGCGCAGCAGTACGACTGGATCACGTTCGTCGCCTCCGGGGAAGGGACGCTGCACAGCGGCATCACGGAGCTGGTTTCCACCGTCAAGCAGATGACCGATCATCCCGTGGCGGTGATCACGAATGGGTCGCTGCTGCACCGGGCGGAGCTGCGCGCGGCGCTGGCCGGCGTGGACGCTGTGCTGCCGACGCTCGATGCCGGCACCGAAGACCTGTACCACCGGATCAACCGCCCCCACCCGTCACTGACCTATCCGCAGCACATGGAGGGCTTGTGGCAGTTCGCCCGGATGGAGCGTCGCGCCCGGCTGTGGATCGAGGTCATGCTCGTGGCCGGGCTCAATGACACGCCCGACGCCTTGCACCACCTCGGCGAGGCCCTGCGGAACATCGCCCCGGACGAAATTCATCTGACCCTGCCCACGCGCTGTACCGCCGAAGACTGGGTTGAGCCGCCGAACGACGAGAGTCTGGTCAACGTGCAGTCCGTCCTTGGTCCCGGGGCCCGACTTACATCCACCTATGCGCTTGAACTGGCATTCGACGACTCGGCGCCCGTGGATGATCAGATCGTCAACATCGTTTCCCGTCATCCCATGCGGGTGCGCGAAGTTGACCAGGCCGCCCGAAAGGCCGGCGTCGAGAACGTCCGCTCGCGTCTCGACCGCCTCCATCATGAAGGCCGACTCGAGCTCGTTGATCGCGGCAACGAGACATTCGCCTGCCGCCGTACGAACTCGACTCGTCCCGCTCCTTCGCCCCCCCGCGTTTGACCTGGCCGGGACTACCGCACGCGGCGGCAAACCATCGATCGGGTCGGTTTCACCCGGCTTCGACAAGGCGCGCCCGAACGTTTGCTGTCGCACGTTGTCCGACCGGTCGGCTTCCGCCGCAGGGCCGGATGTGAACACCGTGGCGAGGTTCGGCGTCTGTATGGGAGACGGCGGCTGGATACGCGTGCACGGCGAGGCGGACCGTTGACGGTTTTCTTTGACGGGGGCGGGAACCGGGTCCACAATGGGAAGGACACGAACCATGGACACCTCCATCGGCAGAGAAGGTCGGTTGGGCCAGGTGATCGGCGTGGTCGCCGCGGTGCGTCGTTACGCCGCCGTGGTCTGGGCCGCCGCCTTGCTGCTGGGCATTCTCGGGTCGGCCGCGGTCGTCTTTACCCTCGCCCTGCTGCTCGATCAATATCTCGTGCTGCCCGCGATCGTGCGGGCGGTGTTGCTGCTGCTGGTCATCGCCGCGCCCGTCGCATGCGCGGCGTGGCTGTGGCGGCATCGCCCGGCCCGGGGCGACGAGGCGACCGCCCTGCTCATCGAGCGGCGGTTTCCCCAGCTCGACAACGCACTGATCAACGCGCTGCAGCTCGCCCGCGAGACGGACGCCGAGGCCCGGCCGTTCGTGACCGCGATCAGCGACGAGGCGGCGCGGATGGTCGGGGCGATCCGGCCCCGGCTCGCGGTCTCGAAGCGAACCCTCGCCCTCGCCGCGGCGGCGACGCTCGTGGGCGGGCTGGCCATCGCCGCCCACGCCATGCTCAATCCGCACGGCCTGGAGACCGGCGCGCACCGCGTGCTCGCCCCCTTTGCCGACAACACCCTCACCCGCATCACCGACCTGACGCCCGGCAGCATCGACGTGCTCAGCGGCGAGGCCGTGACCGTCGAGGTCCGCGTCGCCGGTCGCGTGCCGAGCGAGGGCGAGTTGCAGTGCACCTTCGCCGACGGCCGGCGGCTGACGCTGCCGATGCTGCCGAAGTCCGACGCCCTGCCCGATCAGCTCACGGCCAGCTTGGAGCGGATCGATCAGAACGTGCGCTATCGCGTGGCGGCCGGGGACGACCGGTCGGCGGAGCACGAATTGACGGTGCATGACCGGCCGACGGTGGAGCGGATCGTGCAGACGATCACGCCGCCGGATTATCTGCAGGCCGCCCCGGTCGAGAAGCTGGGCGGCAGCATCGAGGCCCTGCCCGGATCGACGGTGACGCTGGCGATTCATTCGTCGCTGCCGCTCGGCAGCGGGGAGTTGCAATTCGGCGAAGATCGACAACGGCCGCTCGAGGTGAAGGCGGGCGACGACGCGACCGTCGCCACCGCGACGTTCGACGTGGACACCGGCGGGCGGTACACGATCCATCTCACGTCGATGGCCGGTTTCGACAGCGAACCGATGCGTTATGACATCGCTTTGCTGCAGGACCGCGCGCCGCAGGTGAGCATCGTCGAGCCGAGCGAGGATCGCAGCGTGGAGATCGACGCGGAACTCACCGTCGAAATCAAGGCGAGCGACGATCACGGGCTTCGCGAGGTGCGGCTGGTGCGGATCGATTCGCCTGCTTCCGGAACGAACTCGAGCGAGGCGGCCGGGGAAGATGCGCCGGACGGCGCACCGGACGAGTCGGGGGCGCCGTGGGCGCCCGTCGCCACGTGGCGGATCGACGGCGGTGAGCTGCAGGCCACGCGCCGCGCCGCCATCGCCGTGGCCGAACTGGGGCTGAGCGAAGACAACCCGGTCGTGCTGCAGGGCGTGGGGTACGACCGGCGTCCGGACGGCGAGCCGGGGCTGTCGCCGCGGCTGACGCTGCGCCTCGCCGCCCCGCCCGACGCGCCGGCGACTTCGTCCGAGGCGAGCGAGAAGGTTTCCCTCGGCCGGCTCATCGCGATGCAGCGGACGAACATCGACGCCGCGACCGCGATGCTCAATGGCGCCGCGGCCGACCCGCTGGACAAGCAGATCGAGCGGCAGGAGAAGATCCGCGCCGATGCGATCGCGCTCGGCGACGAGAAGCGCACGAACTTCGTAATGCGCCAGAAGCTGGGCGATCTCGCGGAAACGCTGATGGTGGTCGCCATCGAGCAGCTCCGGGCGGCAGCGACGACGGGACAGACCGCGGTGAAGCTCAACGCCGCCCTCGGAGCCGAGCGCTCGATCCTGAAGGCGCTGATCGCGGCGGAGGCGTCGCAGGACGACGATCTGGCGTCGGCCCCGCAGCGGGAGATCGCCGCCCGGCTCGCCGACCTGCTCAACCGCCAGAAGGCGTTGCGAGCGGACACGGCGGAGCGGGCCGGCAGCGGCTCGGCGCTCAGCGCCCGCCAGCGGGTGCTCGGCCGGGACCTCGCGGTGCTGCAGCGGCGGATCGGCGACGAGGCGTCGGCCGGGGCCGGCGGCAACCCCGAGCTCGCCGCGCTCTATCGCGAAGCGGTCGAGCTGCTCGAAAAGCGCCGGGTGCGCTCGAGCATGCTGATCGCCGCCGAGCGCCTCGGCGATGCGTCGTACGACAGCGCCCTCGAGCCGCAGGACGAGGTGATCGCCGCGCTGGAGGACGCGCAGCAACTGCTCCGCAAGCAGGCGTTGGCCGAGGCGAAGGAGAAGCTGCAGGAACTGAGCGCCGGGCTCTCCGAGGCCGCGGAGCGCGTGGAGAAGATGACGAGGTTGCAGCGGAACATCGTGGAGATCGCCAGGCAGTTGCAGAAGGCGGAGGAGATCGAAGGCGGCGCCGACCGCGACGCGATGCTGCAGGACCTGGTCGAGGCCCGCGAAGACATGGCCGAGGTCATCGAGCAACTCGTCGACGACATGCATCTGCTGCCGGCGACGTCGGCGAGCAACGACCTGCTCATGGAGCTCTCGGAAATCTACGAGGATGTCGACCAGGTCGAAGGCAGCGAAGACGATCCGGTCAGCGAGATCGCGGTGGACCGGGATGAAGGCGTGCTGGCGGGGCTCAAGAAGATGCAGGAAGAGATGGGCGAGCGGCTGGGCGACCTGGAGACCTGGCTGCCCGACACGCCGGACACCACGACCTGGAAGCAGGAGAGCTTCGACCGGGACGAGATGGGCGAGATTCCGCTCGGCGACCTGCCCGACGCCCTGGAAGACATCGTGGGCGACCTGCTGGAGCAGGCGGAGGAACTGAAACAGGAGGCCCAGGACTCGGCGAGCAACGTCGGGTTCCCCGACGCCGTGATGGGCTGGGACATCATGGACGGGCCGATGCCGAGCTGGGCGGCGAAGGGCAAGAGCGGCAACCAGGCCCCGAACGAGATGGAGCAGACCGGCCGGAGCGGCGCCGGGCGACAGGGCATGAGCAGCGGCGAGGTCGTGGGCGACACGATCAAGGCCCTCGAGGGCTCGGACGTCGAGGCCCGGCGGACCAACGACGCGTTCCAGCAGGGCGAGCTGGCCGAAGAAGACCCCGACTTCATGGACGTGAAGGCGACGGGCGGCGGGAAGATGGCCGGCGTCAGCCCCAGCGAAGGGATGACCGGCGACGCCCCGCCCCGCAACGAGCTGAAGTACCGCGACCTGGAGCGGCAGGCGTCGACGCTCCAGCGCAACGCCGAGGCGGTGTACTCGAAGGCGAAGCTGCTGCGTCTGCCCACGGGCGAGCTGGACCGGGCGCTGCTCGAACTCGACGCGGCGATGCAGCGCCTGAGCGGCGAAGACCTCCAGGGCTTCCTGCGAAGCCAGGCGCAGGTGGTCCGCCGACTGGCCGATTCGCAGAACACGCTCGCCGACCAGCAGGTGGTCCGCGGGCCGGAAGCCGCGAGCCCGGTCGACGACGCCACGGGCGCCACCGGCGAGCCGATCCCCCGCCAGTACGAAGACCCGGTCGCGGAATACATGCGACGCATCGCGGAGTAGACACCCGAAGGGCAGAAGCTGAAAACCCGAATTCCGAAACTCGAAATCCGAATGAAGTCCCAGATCCGAATGCCCCGATGGTCGCGTGCTGAGCGCAGAGATGCGTACCGGACGGTTCAGTCATTCGATCATTGGAGCGTTGATTCGGGTTTCGGATTTCGAGCTTCGGGTTTTGCCGTCGCCCTCCTGCTCGCCGCCGCAGCGACCGCCCAAACCATCGAGCGCCCGATCACGTGGGACGGCCGCCCCGAAACCGTCGTCGTTTCATTTCACTCCGGCGGGCACCTGGACAGCGCGGCACGCGGGCTCGCGGTCGTCGATGCAAGCGACCAACCCGTGCCCTACCGGTTGCTGGCCCACGACCGTAATGCGTTGACGGCCATCGCGATCGGGGCGAGGGACCGCCAGCCGCCGCTGACGCTTCGGTACGGGCCGCACGCACTCCGCGGGGCGGCAACCACCGACGAGCTGCCGGTGAGCGTGATGGTGCGGACGTTCGATCGGCCGGCGACGGGCGAGATCGACCTCGATCTCGCGGAACGCCGCGTCGGCCCCGGCGCGGCCCGCGGAGTGGCCCTGATCGATCAGCCGGCGCTCGCCCACAACCCGTTCGGGGCGAACGAACATTTCATCACCGAGATTGAATGCGTGGTCCGCCTGCCCGAGCCGCGGGAGGTCGACCTGTTCAGCGCCCACGACGATGCCGGGCGGCTGTACGTGGACGGGCGGATGATCGTCGACGCCCCGTCGGCCGCGCTGACCCGCGACAGCGAGGCGATCGCCGAGCGGGCGACGCGGCTGTCGCTCGAGGCGGGCGATCATCACCTGCGTTACCTCCACGT
>CAYFQS010000216.1:0-6587 GCA_964345245.1 uncultured Planctomycetaceae bacterium
GGGGTGGCAGGCCGTGGACGGGCCGATTTAGTCAATGCGGCCGGTTCATCTGTCCGATAAGTGCTTCAGATGAACGAGGAGATTCAGCGAATTCTGAAGCTGAAGGTGCCGGTGATCGTGCGCCTCGGCCATCGGCGGATGCCGGTGGACGATGTGCTCGCGCTCGGGCCCGGCGCCATCATCGAGTTGCCCCAGTCCCCCGATGATCCGCTCGACCTGATGGTCAACAACAAGCTCATCGGCAACGGCGTGGCGGTGAAGATCGGCGAGAACTTCGGCCTCCGCGTCGCCGAGATCGGCGACCAGACCGAACGCATCCAGGCCCTGGCCGGCGACGTCGCGACCGGTGCCGGCGCGGTCTCCGACGTGATCGCCGAAGGCCCGGCCAACCCCGATTCCTCTGAACAAACCGACAAGCAGCCGGCCCCGGCCGAAAGCTGAGCCGCCCCCGCATCCGTCTCAGCGGCGCGGCTCGCTTCAGCGAGCCACCCCCGGTAGGGGAGCGAGACCCTCGGCCTGCCATCACGCCGGGCCGCGCGTTACTCCGAGATTTGAAGTTTCTTGGCGATGTTTTCGGGGTCGCTGCGGAGCACGATCAGGCCGCAGTCGGGACAGACGTGGCCGTGCACTTTCAGGTTGCTCTTCTCGCCGATGAACTTCGCGTTGGTGGGGTGGAACACGAGCTCTTTGGAGCCCATCAGTCGTCCGGGCTGGAGGCGCTGTCCGCCGCAGCCGGGGCAGGCGATGGGGGCCTGCTCGGGCTCGGCGGGCGAGATCGACTCGTCGGCTGACGTTTCGGTTGCGGGAGCAACGGGCTCGGCGGTTTCGTCCGGCTCGGCGAGTTCGATGGCGTCGTCATCGTCAACGGCGCCGGCCGATCCACCGCCATCGCCTTCGGCCAGCTTCTGCGCCTCGGCGTTGGCCATCCGGTCGCACTCTTCGTTCTCCTTGTGACCGTCGTGGCCGCGGGTCCAGCGGGCCTCGACTTGGTGCTTTTCGATCAACTCGTCGATCTGCTTCCACAAGTCGGCGTTCTGCACCGCCTTCTTGTCAGACTTGCGCCAGTCGCGCTGCTTCCAGCCGGCCAACCATTCGTTGATCCCCTTGACCAGGTATTCGCTGTCGGAGATGAGCTCGAGGCGACAGGGCTGCTTGAGTACGTTGAGGGCGTAGATCAGGGCGGTGAGTTCCATGCGGTTGTTGGTCGTTTCCTTCTCCCCGCCGCTGCGCTTGCGGGCGTTGCCCTTGGGGTCTCTGAGGATGTAGGCCCAGCCGCCGGGGCCGGGATTGCCCAGGCAGGCGCCGTCGGTGAACACTGCGATTTCGGGAAGGTTGTTCGTCGCGGCCATGGCGTGCTCCATTCATTGACGGTTTCCTGCATCATAACGCGTCGGCGAGCATGGCGGCACCCGCGGCGGCGGGATACGATACTGCCATGAACCAGCACGCCGCCGGAATCCGCCAGTCCATCAAGCACAGTGCCTCGGTGATCGAGTTGCTGTCCGAGCAGGTGGACGCGATCGAGGAGGTCTGCGCTGCGGTGATCGCGGCCCTCAAGGCCGGGGGCAAAGTGATGACCGCCGGTCACGGCGGCAGCGCCGCCGAGGCCCTGCACATGGCCGAGGAACTGACCGGCCGATTCGACCGCGACCGCCGACCACTGCCCGCGATCGCGCTGCCCGCGGACCCGACGCTGTTGACCTGTATCACGAACGACTTCGGCTTCGTCGAGGTGTTCCCGCGCCAGGTCGAAGCCCACGGCCGCAAGGGCGACGTGCTCGTCGTGTTCTCCACCAGCGGGCACGGCGAGGGGCTGGTCAAGGCGGTGGACATCGCCCGGCAGGACGGGATCACCACCGTGGCCCTGCTCGGCAAGACCGGTGGGGACGTGCGCGACCGAGCCGACTTCGAGATCATCGTGCCCGACGATGCAACCGCCCGCATCCAGGAAGCCCACCAGGTGATCATGCACGTGATTCTCGAATGCGTGGACGAGGCGTTCGTCGTCTGAACCGGGGCAAGAAAAAACCCCGCACTCGCGTGCGGGGCTGCGTCCAACTTTCGCCGTCCTTTGTCGGGTGCCGCCGCATTCGGTCGAACATCTCGCGGCCAAGGGTGGCTGAGGGGATTCGAACCCCCGACCCCCTGGACCACAACCAGGTGCTCTAGACCAACTGAGCTACAGCCACCAGGGGCGAAGGGTTAATTATGCGTCTCGTCCGCATCCTGTCAAACGTTCGCGACCCGCGAAAGGTTCGCCGTCATGACCCCGCCTCGCGCTGGATGGCGGAGCGGGCGGCGGTGACGTAGGGCACGCCGCTGAGGATGGTGACGATCACCGTGGCCCAGACGAGGATGTCGCGGGTCCACGCCGCCCACGCGTGAGCGAGCGGGTCGATCCACACCAGCAGCAGCACGACCGGCACCACGACGGATTGCAGGATCATCTTCAGCTTGCCCGGCGTCTTCGCGGCGAACTGAATGCCCGAGCCCTCGATCTCGCCGCGGATGCCGGTGACCAGCAGCTCGCGGGCGAGGATGACGATGACCATCCACGGCTCGACGCCGGTGATGAGCCGGCCGGCCCGCTCGGCGCTCGCCGCCGCAGGAATCACGAAGCCGGGCCCGGCGAGAAGGATCAACGCCCCGAGCACGAGGATTTTGTCGGCGAAGGGATCCATCACGCGGCCGAACTTCGAAATCACGTTCCACCGCCGGGCGAAGTAGCCGTCCAGGGCGTCGGTGATCGCCGCGATGACGAACAGGGCCACGGCGGTGAACAGCAGGGCGGTGCGCGGCTCGTCCGGGCCTTCATAGCGGTAGATCGCGAGCACGACGAACAGCGCGGCGGAGAGGATCAGTCGCAGGACGGTGAGCTGGTTGGGAAGCTGCGGGTATACGGGCATGTCACTCGCCGGGGCCTGTGTCGCTCGGGTCCGGGGTTTCGATGAAGGCGCGGCGGGCGTCGGCGACGGTGTCATAGATCGCCAGGACGCGGTCGAGACGCATCACCCTCAGCACGTCACGGACCAGGCCCTTGACGCCGGCGAGCTTCACGTCCCCGCCGCGCTGCTGCATGCGGCGGTGCAGGAACATGATCGCGCTGACGCCGGCGCTGGACACCGCGTCGAGCAGCGTGCAGTCGACGATGAGCTGTTTCACTCCGCCGGAGACGATTTGTTCGACCTTGCGTGTAAAGGTTTCGGCGGTTTGCGCATCCAACTCGCCATCGGCCTCGATGACGAGGATGTCGCCGTCGCTTTCACGTTGTTTGAGTTCGATGCGGGCCATGGTCGACTGCCATCGTAACGGCGGTCGCTGCCGGGGGCCACGGGCGATGGGCGGGAACATCAGGGAGGCGGCGAGACAGGTTGAGGGGTAAAATGATGGCGGCATGCCCAGGTAACGCAAACAGGAGCACGTGATTGCCATGAGTGATTCGAAAACCGAAGTCGTCCGCAGCCGCTACGCCGCGGCCGCATCCAGCACCCTGTCCGGCGAGCAGCCGGGCGTGAAGGCCGTCGCCGAGGCGTTCGGCTACACCCCGGAGGAACTCGCCTCGATCCCCGCCGAGGCGAACCTCGGCCTGTCGTGCGGGAACCCGACCGCGCTGGCGAATCTTCGCGAAGGGGAAGTGGTGGTCGACCTCGGTTGTGGCGGGGGGCTGGACGTGTTCCTCGCCGCGGCGAAGGTCGGGCCGACCGGCCGAGCCATCGGCATCGACATGACGACCGAGATGATCGAGCGGGCCCGTCGCAACGCGGCGAAGGGACCGGGCGGCAAGCCGGTCGAGAATGCCGAGTTTCACCTCGCCACCATCGACAATCTGCCGCTCGACAGCGACAGCGTGGACTGCGTGATCAGCAACTGCGTGATCAACCTCGCCGACGACAAGCCGGCGGTGTTCCGCGAGATTTTCCGGGTGCTCAAGCCGAGCGGCCGGGTGGCGGTCAGCGACATCGCGCTGAAGCAGCCGCTGCCGGAGGAACTGGCGAGCGACATCGGGGCGTACGTCGGCTGCATCGCCGGGGCGGTGTTGATCGAGACGTACCGCCAACACCTCGCGGATGCGGGATTCGACTCAATCCAGGTCGTGGACAGCGGGGCGGACCTGAACGCCTATGGGAAGGTGGAAAACCAGAGCGCGTGCTGCTCGCCGTCGGAATCGCCGGAGCCGGCCCAGTCGAGTAGCTGCTGCGAACCGGCGACCGCGAAGGTCGAGTCGCGTTGCGAGCCCGCCCCAACGCCATGCTGCGGCGATGAGACCGCCGAGGACACCGCCACCGTGCATGAGCGGCTGAAGCAGTTGCTGCAGAAGTACGACGTCAACGACTACGCGGCAAGCGTGCGGGTGTATGCCCTGAAGCCGGGCGCGTAAGCCGGCCGCCGGGGCTGCGCCTCTGCGGTACATCATCCGGGCTACACCGGCCGGCGGCCCCTGGAGGTCGCCGACAGCCGCATCCGCCTCGCGGCGGGACATCACAAGGTGATGACCGTCCGGTTGATCTTCCCGTGACGCTGGTCACCAGATGACCTGGTCGGCAGGGAAGACCGGGCCTTCGGTGCAGGCGAGGCGGAACCGCCACGGCGTGCCGTCGGAAAGCGTGCCCTGCGGGTGCTGCTCATCGCGGATGCGAATGATGCACGACTGGCACGTGCCCATGCCGCAGGCCATTGCCTGTTCCACGCACGCCTGGCAGTCGATCTCGAATGCGCTGGCCAGCCCCGCCACCGCTTGCATCATCGCATTCGGGCCGCAGGTGTAGATCACGCTCGCGGCCCGCTCGGCCGGCGACTGCTGTGCCAGATACTGCCGCAGTCCGTCCGTAATGAGTCCGCGGAGGCCGACGCTGCCGTCATCGGTGGTCACCACCGTGGGCAGGCCGGCGTCGGCGAATGGCCGCACGGCGTGAACGGGTGAACCCGAAGCGTCCGGGGTCTGATCCGTGAGATCGATCGCCAGCAGATCGCCGGTCACCGCGCCGATGAAGGCGCAGCCGCTCCAGCCGGCGGCCCGGACCGCCTCGGCGAGATAAAACATCGGCGGCAGCCCCACGCCGCCGCCCACCAGCAGGGCCACGGACTTGTCCGGCGGCAGGGTGAAGGTGTTTCCCAGCGGGCCGATCACGTCGAGCTCGTCGTCGGGCGTCAGCCGCTCGAGCCACGTCGTGCCGAGGCCGACCACGCGGTAGATGATGTCGATGTCGGTGTGGCGTTCGGCATCGCGCCGGCCGGCGATGCTGTAGGGGCGGCGGAGGAACGGGGCGGGCTCGTCCAGCTCCGGGGGCGCCGGGACGGGCGGCTCGCCGGGACGCCACTGAAATGCCCGGTCTTCGTCGATGTCCGGCGCGTCGCTGCGGCAGCCGATCTGCACGAACTGGCCCGGCCAACTCGGCGGGAAACCGCGTTCACCGCCGATGCGGATGGTCAGGCGATAGTGCTCGCGGCAGATCGGCGTATTCGCCACGACCCTCGCCGCAAACAGGCCGCGCGGTTTTTCGGGGGTCCTCGCCATGGGCGTGAGTATAGCCGGTCTTGTGACGTAGACGACAGAGCGTAGAATGCCGGGTTCCTTCGGCGCGGCCCCGCTTGAGCGGGTCGCGTCCGTGATCGGCCGGTAACCTCCCGCCCTCGCTGAAGCGAGGCGGGCCCTGGACCTCGCGCCCTCGCTGAAGCGAGGCGGGGTCCGACTTTCGCCCTGTGACCCCCCAGCCCCCACGACGCCCATGGCCAAGCAAGACAAGCTCAACGTACTGATCATCGGCTCCGGCGGCCGCGAACACGCCCTCGGCTGGAAGCTCAAGCAGTCGCCGCGCTGCGGTCAGCTCTTCTTCCTGCCCGGTAACGCCGGTACCGCCGGGATCGGGCGGAATGTCGAGATGGACCTCGGCCGCGTCGACGCCCGGTCGGCCGACAACGTCGCCTTCTTCTGCCGCGACAACAAGGTAGGCCTGGTGGTGATCGGCCCGGAAGACCCACTTGCCGGCGGGCTCGCCGACAAGCTCGCCCAATGGGACCTGACGGTCTTCGGCGTCTCGGCCGAAGCGGCCAAACTCGAAGCGGACAAGGCCTACGCCAAGAAGCTCATGCGTTCGGCGTCGATCCCCACCGCCGAGGCCCGCTCCTTCACCGACTACGACGCCGCGGTCAAGTACGCCAAAGCCCACGAGACCCCCGTGGTGGTCAAGGCCACCGGCCTGGCCAAGGGCAAGGGGGCCATCGTCTGCGACGATCTCGACGAGGCCCTCGACGCGCTGAAACGCATCATGGTCGACCGGGAGTTCGGCGAGGCCGGCGACACCGTGCTCATCGAGGAACGGCTCGTGGGGCAGGAGGTTTCGATTCTCGCCCTGGTGAACGGCCGGAACATTTTCGTCCTCGAGCCGTCGCAGGACCACAAGCAGGTGGGCGAGGGGGATACGGGCCCGAACACCGGAGGCATGGGCGCCTACACGCCCACGCCGCTCGTGGATCACGCCCTGCTGCGCACGATCGAACGCGAGGTGCTCGTGCCCACGGTGGATGCCCTGCGGCGGGACGAGGTGCGGGTCCAGGGCGGGCTGGACGCGGGGCTGATGCTCACGGCA
>CAYFQS010000217.1:0-6573 GCA_964345245.1 uncultured Planctomycetaceae bacterium
CGAAGTCCCGGAAGGTATCGATCACCGCGACCGGCCCGAACGCTTCGTCGCATTGCAGCGGCTGACTTTCCGGCACATCGGTGATCAGTGTTGCCTCGATCATCGCCCCCTCGCGCTCACCGCCGCAGAGAACCTTCGCGCCACCATCCACCGCCTGTTCGATCCACGCCATCAGACGCTCGGCCTCTTTCTCGGCGATCATCGGCCCGATGAAGACACCCTCATCCTTGGGGTCACCCGATTGGAGTGCTCGCGTCGCGTCGAGCAGCTTGGCGTGGAAGGGCTCGGCGATCGCCTCGTGGACGAGGATGCGCTGGACGGAGATACAGCTCTGCCCGGATTGATAGAAAGCGCCGTGCACGATGCGGCCGATTGCGTCGTCGAGATCCGCGTCCTCGTCGACGACGCAGGCCGCGTTGCCGCCGAGTTCGAGCACGACCTTTTTCTTGCCCGCCTTGGCCTTGAGATTCCAGCCGACATCGGGCGAGCCGGTGAAGCTCAATAATTTCAACCGCTCGTCGGTGGTGAACAAGTCGGCGCCGTCGCGGCGGGCCGGGAGGATGCTGAACGCCCCGGCGGGCAGGTCGGTCTCGGCGAGGACTTCGCCGATCAGGATCGCCCCGACGGGCGTGAGGCTCGCCGGCTTGAGCACAAACGGGCAGCCCGCGGCGATGGCCGGCGCGATCTTGTGGGCGGCCAGGTTGTAGGGGAAGTTGAAGGGCGAGATAAACGAACAAGGCCCGATCGGCACACGCTCGTAGAACCCCTGGTAACCGCGCGAACGCTCGCTGATCTCCAGGTTCATCATCTCGCCATGCGATTGCACCGCCTCGCGCGCCGCGATCTCAAAGGTCTCGATCAGCCGTTGCACTTCGCCTCTGCTGTCACGAATCGGCTTGCCCGCTTCCACGCACAAGACGCCGGCCAATTCCTCGAAACGCTCCGTGAACCGATCCACGCAGTGCTGGAGCACCTGCCGGCGCTCGAACGGCGCCATCGCCGCCATCGCGGGGGCGGCGGCCTCAGCACGCGCGATCGCCTGATCGATCAGGGTTGCGTCGGCCAGGGGAACGTGGGTCGCCGGGGTTCGTTCGTATTTGTCCTCCACCACCAGATCGGTGTTCGGGGTGACTGGCTCGTTGGCCAGGTAGCAGGGGTAAGTCTCTCGCAGCTTAAATGGGTTCATGTTCAATCCGTCTTGTGTCGGTCGTCGGCGAAGGCTTCCGCGCTCTGGCGCGGGATCTGTTCAAACAGGACCGGCCCGTTCTGCGTGTAATCCACGGGCAGATCGATCAGGTGAACCCCGCCGTCCTGGAAGCATTGCTCAATGGTCGAGACCAGTTCAGCGGTCTGTGTGATGCGGTGGCCCCTGGCCCCGTAGCTCGCGGCGTACTGCACGAAATCCGGGTTGTTAAACGTCAGTCCGAAGTCCTCGAAGCCCATCTGCGCCTGCTTCCAGCGGATCATGCCGTAGGACGAATCGTTGAGGATCAGGACGATCAAGTCCAGCTTCAGCCGCACCGCGGTTTCCAGTTCCTGGGAGTTCATCATAAACCCGCCGTCGCCACAGATCGCCATGACCCGGCGGCCGGGGAAGACCATTTTCGCCGCCATGGCCGACGGCAGGCCCGCGCCCATGCTGGCCAGCGCGTTATCCAGCAGCACGGTGTTGGGCTCGCGCGCCGGGTAGTTGCGGGCGAACCAGATTTTGTAGACCCCGTTGTCGAGGGCGAGGATGTCTTCGTCGCCCATCACCTGTCGCACTTCGTGCACCAGACGCTCGGGCCGCATGGGGAATCGAGCATCCTCCGCCCCGCCCGTGATCTGCTGCCGTAACGCTTCACCTGCGCTTTTCAAGCAGGCGAAATCCCAATGCGGACTTGGTTCCAGAGCTTGATTCAGTTGCCAGATGCTGTTGGCGATATCGCCGATCAATCCAGCCTGAGGGAAATAGACCGGGTCGACCACGGCCGGGATGAAGTTCACATGGATGACCCGCCGACCGGTATCGTTCATAAAAAACGGCGGCTTCTCGACGACGTCGTGTCCCACATTCAAGATCAGGTCGGCGCATTGCAGCGCGCGATGTGGGAAGTCGTCCGCGCTCATGGCCGCGTTGCCCAGAAACAGCGGGTGCGTCTCGTCGACCACGCCCTTGCCCATCTGCGTCGTGACAAACGGCATGCCTTGTTTGTCGACAAACGCCCGTAGCATGCGCGCGGTCATTTTGCGATTCGCCCCCGAGCCGATGAGAAGCAACGGCCGCCGGGCGTCCCGGAGCATCTCCAGCGCCTTTTCGACGGCCTTGTTTTCGACAATCGGCCGACGGTGATAGCTCGGGGTGATCGGCTCGCTGTCCACCGCTTCCCGGGCCACGTCTTCGGGCAACTCAAGATGCACCGCTCCGGGCCGCTCTTCCTCGGCAAGCATAAACGCGTTTCGGATTCGTGAGGCGATGGCTTGGCCGCTGGCGATCTGGGAGGCCTCGTGCGTGATCGCACCCATCATGCTCACCACATCGACAATCTGAAACCGCCCTTGTTTGCTCGTGTTGATCGGCTTTTGCCCGGTGATGATGACCATCGGCATCGCACCAAGCTGGGCATAGGCCGCCGCGGTGACGAGATTCGTCGCGCCCGGCCCGAGTGTGGACAGGCAGACGCCCGCCTTACCGGTCAGCCTTCCATAGGTCGCCGCCATGAATCCCGCGCTCTGTTCATGACGCGTCAGGATCAGCCGAACCCGCGAGCGGGATAGTGAATCGAGCAGGTCCAGGTTTTCCTCACCCGGCACGCCGAATACATAGTCGACGCCCTCATTCTCGAGGCACCGCACGAAAAGTTCCGCCGCTTTCATTTCTGAGAGTCCTTTCCGGGGTCCGTCGAAGCATCGTCCTGGTTTTCGTGCGCGATCCGCCCCCGCAAACGTTCGCACAGTTCCCGCTTCATCTTATCCGAGCAGACCGGGGCGTCGCTCGCGGTCGCATCATCCGCAGACTGACCAAACCGGCGGCGAACGACTCGGTTGAGCGTCTCGACCTGCCTGCGATACGCCGAACACGCCCCGCACATGATCAGGTGCAACCGCAGACTCATCCGCTGGCGCAACGACAGCTTCCGGTCCAGGCCCTCGGAGATCAGCCGGGCGGCTTCCTTGCAGGTGAGCATGTTCGGTCATCCATTCCCGACGTTCTTCTCGTCGCCGGTGAACCAGCGCTTCTCCAGGCAGGCCCGCAGCAGCGCCCGGGCGCGATGCAGGATCACCCACAGATTGGTAGACGTGATCGCCAATTCCTTACAGACCATTGAAAAGACCTTGAGTCACGCGGACTCAACCAGGTTTGTTGAGATAGTCGCGCTTGAGGTCGGCGAGCAGTTGTTCGCGCTGGTCATAGAGGCGCTTCAGGTCGCGCGGCGGGTGGTTGGCCAGGGCGTAGGCGGTCAGCAGGGGCAGGGCGATGGTGGAGTCGGCGTAGCAGACCACCGAGTCGGGAAGCTGCTCCGGATCGATCTTGCCCCAGGTCATCGCTTCGCTCGGCGTGGCCCCGGACAGACCGCCGGTGTCCACCCGGGCGTCGGTGAACTGGAGATAGTAGTCGTGGCCCTTCTCGTCGAGGCCGAAAACCTCCTGGATCTGCGGCTCGGTCTGAAGGGCGAAATTCTTCGGGCTCCCGCCGCCGAGCACCACCACCGCGCTGCGCCCGCCGGCGCGCTTGGCTTGATAGACGATCGCGGCGGTTTCGTTGACGTCCGCCTCGGGATCGAAGCCGACCTCGCAGCCCTCCAGCCGCAGGGCCGAGAGATTCATCCCCACCGCCGAATCGCCGGGGCTCGACGTGTACACCGGCACCCCCGCCACGTGAGCCGCACTGAGCAGGGACGGACTCGCCGCGCCGAGCTTCCGCTCCCGCTCCAGTACGTACCTGCCCATGCGATAGTGCAGCTCCGCGGTGGACATCCGATTCTGGAACTCCTCGGCCCTGAGCACCTGCCGCACGAACGCGTCGGTCTCGAAGAGCACGTCCTGGTCGAAGACGATGTCGTAGATGCGGATGATCTTCTCATCGCGGAGTTTCAGATCGTCGCTCACCGGACCGGCCTGGTAAAGCTCGAAACCGAGCGAGCGGTGCAGGTCGTGGTAGAGATTCGCGCCGGTGGAGACGATCCAGTCGACGAAGCCGGCTTCGATAAGGGGCACGAAGGCCGCGGCCCCGAGCCCGGTCGGCGTCAGGGCGCCGCTGATGGTCAGCCCCACCGTCACGTCCTCGCCGAGCATCTTCCGGGTGAACACGTGGCAGGCCTCGCGCAGCCGGGCCCCGTTGTAGGCCAGCAGATAGTCGTCGACGAGTCGGGTGATGTCGCAGTCGGCCGTAATCGGCCCGGTTTGCAGCTTGCGTCCGTGCATGGTCGGGTCCAGCGCAGAGATCGGGCTTCCGTGGCAGGACACGTCAGTCGGGCAGGAGCACCGCGGCGCTGAGCACCGTGGTCCACATCCCGCCCTTCGCGCCACGGGCGGTCTGGGTGACGTTGTCGGACTTCACGATGTGCCCGCCCATGCGGTACTGCTCCTTGCGCTCGTTGTAGTCCTTGTCGGGATCGAAGGGGATGCCGAGCGTGGTGGCGAGCATGGAAGCGGCGAGGTCCTCGGCGTAGTCGCCGGACTCGCGGGCGCTGCGACCGAATCCGTGGTGCTCGGAGAGGTAGCCGTACAGCGTCGGGTCCTTGGGCAGCGCCACGCCGACCGACGTGTTGATCACCCGCCCGGGCTCGTCGGTTTCCTGCCGGGCCATCACCACGAACGTCACCTCGCCGGGGCTGAGCGATTCCAGGCCCTTCTTGCGGCTGATGAGCTTGCAGCCGGGGGGATAGATCGACGAGACGTGCACGAGATTCAGGTGCGCGATGCCCGCGTGACGGAGGGCGAGCTCGAAGCTGCTCAGCTTCTCCTTGTGCACCCCCTTGCCGCGGGTGAACAACATTCGCTTGGGAACGATTCGCATTCGGTGAGGTCTCCAGGGCGCGGCGTCAATCGAGCCATTGTACGTCGAGGCGGCGCGCAGTTCATATCGCAATCGCCGCGCTATCGCCCGTCCGCGCCGAACGCGTTGACATGGTGGGTCAGTCGCGTCGGTCGGCGGTTGCCGTCGGGCCAGACGATGCCGACCACGTCGAAGCGCACGCGTCGATCGTCGAGTTTAAACCGGCGCACCACCTGGCGGGCGAGGCGGATAAGCTGCTGTCGCTTGCGGCGATTCACGTGCCTTTCGGGCGGCGGGTGGTCGCTCGCGCCCGCCTTGACTTCCACCACCGCGATGCAATCGTCGTCGGTGTCTTCGACGAGCAGGTCGATCTCCCCGGCCGGCGTCCGCAGGTTGCGGGCGAGGATGCGATAGCCCCGCCGCTTGAGATGGCGGGCGGCGGCCGCTTCCGCCCGCGGGCCGAGCGGCCGGTCCCGCCGAAGCCACCCCGTCGCCCTTTGCAGTGTCCTTCGCATCGGTTCATGCTGCCGCGTCGTGTTCCGCGCCCCCTACGCCTGCCGCGTTTCCCCCAGCGCCTCCAGCACCACAGGCAGCGACTCGGTCCAGTTCACCGGCAGATGCTCCGAGACCTCCACCGCGAATCGCCGGCCGTCCACGCTGCCCGCCTCGACCATGTCGAGCACGCGTTGCCTCAACTCGGCCGGCGGGAGCTGGTAATCGGAAACTCGCACATGGGCCCAGAACAGCTTGTCCGGCCAGGCCTGCCGCGCCGCCTCGTACGTCTGGTCGCCCTCCGGGGGCAAGGTGAACGACTCGATGCAGTCCACCGGAGATCGGCCGAACTGCTCGATCACGCCCTTCGTCTTTCCATCGTAATGCACGCCCACGACCTTCCCCGCCTCGTGAAGCTGCGGGACCAGCTCTTCGTAGACCGGCATGTGGTACCTCTCGAACCGGGCCGCCCCCACGGTTTCCGCGGTGAAGTTCTCCAGGATGCACACGAACCGCCCCGGCCCGGCGGCGATCAACTCGTTACGCCGGCGCATGAGCTGCAGCAACGCGTCGTAAAGTTCGTCCACCACCTCGGGGAACTCCGCCTGGTGATAGGCGAACTCTTCCAGCCCGGCGAGGTCGACCAGCATCGACTGGTAGGGCGTGCGGCTGTGCATGGCCAGCGGCACCTGCCACGCCGGCATCCCTGCCACGCGTTGTTCGTATGCGTCGTAGGCCGGCTCGACGGTCGTGTTCCGCGCGATCCACGTCATCACGCGGTAGTCATCCGCCGACTTGAGCAGGAAGTCGCGGTTCCAGTGGCCCTCCCATGTGGCGTAAATCTCGCCGACCGGGGTGCGCTGGATGGCGCGGCGGAGCTTCCGGCCGCCTTCTTCGAATTCCTCGCCCACCACCTCCAGGCCCGGGGTCTCCTGCCGCACCGTGGGGATGTGAAACGTCATGCCCATGCCCGCCTCGGCGAGCCGACGCCAGGCGGGATGGTCGACGATTTCCCGGCCCAG
Organism: uncultured Planctomycetaceae bacterium; assembly: GCA_964345245.1. Lineage (GTDB taxonomy): Bacteria > Planctomycetota > Phycisphaerae > Phycisphaerales > Zrk34 > CAYFQS01. The sequence goes on from CAYFQS010000217.1 coordinate 6,493, forward strand.
CCATTCGTAGATGGTGTAGGGGATCACGTCCGGGCGTTCGCCTGACCAGAATGCGTGCAACCGTTCGCGCACGTCCATTTC
>CAYFQS010000218.1:0-6571 GCA_964345245.1 uncultured Planctomycetaceae bacterium
CAAAGCCAATCGGCGGTCGTCGGGCCGAGTTCCGCGGCCGGCTTGCCACCGCCGAGCGCCGCGGCCACCGGCGCGAACACGTCCCGGCCGTGGAACGTGCGGCTCACCGGCTTTCGGTACAACCACTCGCTTTGCACCGACACCAGCACCTCCGGCGGGGCGTCGGCCAGCACGAGCGACAGCAGCCCGTTGTCCGGCGCGAGGAACACCTGTCCGCCGGCCTCGGCGGCAAGCACGCGGCGGTCGCTGCCCACGCCGGGATCGACCACCGCGGTGTGCACGGTGTCCTCGGGGAAGTAGCGACGGTTGGCCGCCAGCACCCACGCGGCGGCGGGCACGTCCTGCGGCGGGATGCCGTGAGTCAGATCGATCACCCGGGCGCCGGGACAGGCCGAGGCGATCACGCCCTTCATCACGCCCACGTAGGCGTCGTCGACCCCGAAGTCGGTAAGCAGCGTAATCAGCGGTCGTGGTTCGGGCATGGCGGTGACTCGTTGGTCAATCGTCGGGCTGTGCGGAACACCTCGCGAAGCATGCGCGGGGTGAGCTTGCCGGTGAACGTATTCTGTTGACTGGGATGATAGGCGGTGACGATGGTCGGGCCGACATCGAATTCATGTACGGCGTTGTGAGCAAACGCGGGCATGCGACCGCTGCGCCAACCGCGGTCCTTGTACAACCGCATGAGTTGCGAGAAGGCCATCTGCCCGAGGGCGATGATCACCTTGAGCCGGGGCATGCACCGCAGCGTGTCTTCGAGATGCACCATGCAGTTCTCGCGTTCCTGCGGGGTGGGCTTGTTGTCCGGCGGCGCGCAGTGGTTGATCGCCGTGACCGCCGCGTCGATCAGTTCCAGCCCGTCGCCGACGTGCGTGCTCCGGGGCTGGTTGGCATAGCCGACCGCGTGCATGGCCTGGAAGAGAAAGTCGCCGCTGCGGTCTCCGGTGAAGATGCGCCCGGTGCGGTTGGCCCCGTGCGCCGCCGGGGCAAGGCCGACGATGAGCAGCCGCGCCGACGGCTCGCCGAAGTTCGGCACGGGCTTGGCCCAGTAATCCCAGTCCGCGAAGCGGCGCCGCTTCTTCCGGGCGATCCCCGCGCAGTACGTCCGCAGTCGCGGACAACGGTTGCAGCGGACGATGCGTCGGTTCAGCTTGTCCCATTCACGAGCCATGGCCGGCGCCCTTCGTGTCATGGACAGGCGGGGCCGCCCCCGCGGACTTGCCTGCCCGTGTCTCCGCTCGACTACTTCTGCACCGTCGGCACCCACGCCGTCGTGCGACCGGCGACGGCTTGGTGAACGATCACCTCGCCCCGCGGCGTGCGGGCGTCTTTCACCTTGCCCCATCGCCGATGGAACAGCCACGTCCGCGGGAATCTCCTCGCCTCGGCTTCCACGTCCACCGCCTTGCGAATCACGATGCGCAGCTTGCTCCGCAGCCGACCGACCTCCTCGCGACTCAGCGTGTCCGCCCGGCGCGCCGGGGCGATCCTCGCCTGGTACAGCACCTCGTCGGCGATCCAGTTGCCCACCCCGGCGGCGAACCCCTGGTTGAGTAACAGGGCTTTGATCGGCGTCTTCCGCCGGGCGATTTGTTCGAGCAGCTCCGCGAGGGTCGGCAGATCGTGCAGCGGATCGAATCCGAGTTCGCGGATCGGCGGCTCGGCGGCCGGGTCATCGAGCAGCCGGATGCGACCGAGCCGACGGGCGTTGGTCATCGCCAGCCGCGTGCCGCTGTCCATCGTGAGTTCGACCTTCCAGAATCGCGGGCGGTCGCCGGGCTTGTCGTACACGTGAAACGCGCCGGTCATGCCGAAGTGGAACGCCGGCCAGGGGCGCTGGTCAAGTTCCATCCAAAGGTGCTTGCCGCGGCGGTGGACGGCTTCGACCGTGCGGCCTCGCAGGACCGCGGCGAAGCGGCCCGGCGTCACGCCGGTGTAGACGATGTCGTCATCCACCGTGGCGACCCGCTCGATCCGCCGGCCCGCCGCGGCCCGCCCGGCAATCCGCCGACCACGTTCGACTTCAGGTAACTCCGGCATCGCAACGGGATGATAGCGGCTTGCCCTCGCCCGTCGCGAGCGCGAAACCGAGCGACCAGAACCCCGGCAAAGCCGGGGTTGTTCCGATCACTCGAACCGCAGCCACCGCAATTTGGTGTCGCGGCCTTTGCCGACGAGGTACAGGTCGTGCACGCCGGTCACGTTCTCGACCTCGGCTTCGAGGACGGTTTCGGTGCCATAGCCGGCGTCGCGCTGCGGGATGTCGATATCGGCGATGAGCCGACCGTCCGGGGCGTCGAGTCGCAGTTCGAGCTGGTTGGCGGCGTTGCTGCCGCGCAGGCCGAGCTTCACGCGAGACACGCCGCCGCCGAAGTCGACCCGCGGGAACCCGATGTGCCGGCCGCGCCCGAGTCCGCGCAGACGCTGACGATAATGGAAGTTGTCGAGCAGCACGCCGTCCGCGCTGAGGCGATGGTCGAAGTCGTGGGCGCGGATCGGGTCGGTGGCGTCGCGCGGCTGCGGCCTCGCCGGGCTGCTCGGCGCCTCGGGATACAGCAGGGCCTTCGACACCTCATCCGGATCGGTATTCATCGAGTGCCAGCTCAGGCGGGTCTTCGGCTCTGTGGCCGTGGTGTACACCTCGATCTGGATCGGCGCGCGTCGGCCGGCCCGCAGCATGATCGGCCCGTGACTCGCGGAGTTGCCGTAGCGGCTGCGGTTGGCATCCCAGGCGTCGATCACCTGCTCGCCGTCCACCCACAGCCGCACGCCGCCGCCGCCGACCGTGAGCGTGTAGGCCTCGGAGCGCGGCGCTTCGAGGAGCCCGGACATCCGGATCGCCACGGCGCGGCCGGTGTCCACCGCGTCGGGGATCGTCAGTTTGTTCGGATCGACTCCGTTCACGACGGCGACCGGCTCGCCCTCGAACTCCGCGCCGTGATAGAACTCGGCGACCAGGCCGGTGCCGGCTTTCTCACTGTGAGGGGCGGGCTCGTCCAGTTGCACTTTCGTCTGCTGCCTCGCCCAGTCGTCCTGGTCGTAGCCGTGCACCCGGTAGACGACGATCATGTTGCGTCCGGGCGAGAGGTAGTAGACCTCGCCGTTGTGCTCGGTGATCGCCCCGCCTTCGAGGGAGTCGTGGTTGATCAGCGACGTCCGCAGCGGACCTTCGGTGGCGTCCATGCCGTACTGCCAGCCGTAGACCCACCCGGGCAGGCCATCGTCGACGCGTCCGGGGAAGAACGAGCCGGCGAACAGCCCGTCTTTCGTCCAGGCCATGCCGGGATTGACGATGCGGTCGCAGACGACGATGGTGTCTCGGATTTCGCCGGCGATCTCGGCGGCGTAGTGGATGTGCCCGGGGGCGGTGGGGTTCCAGAAGATCGGGGCGACGCTCGCGCCCGTCGCCTTGCGCCCGACCGACCAGAGGCGCTTGCCGTCGGCGGTCCACCGGGTCAGCCGGGCGTAGCGGCCGGAGCGGTTGGTGGGGAAGCCGCCGCCGCTGTCGTCGCCCCAGTGGTAGAACGCGTAAAGGGCGCCCTGAGGATTCTCGTACGTGTGGTGAACCTCGGCCCGGCCGACGTAGGCCTCGGCTCGGGGCTTGACGTGGATCGGCGCCACCGCGATGTCCGCCACCTCCTCCGGCAGTTCGTACTGCGGCACGCCGTCTTCCCAGCCGGTTGGCGCGAAGCGGAGGAGTGAGCTGTAGAACCTGGTTTCACCGGGCTGATCGCGCTGCGGGTTGTAATCGCCGCCGGCGACGATCACCGCGAAGTCCCGGCCGATCGACGGACCGTTCCACGGCCCGTGGTAGACGTTGCCGAGCTTGCTCAGTACGATCTCGTCGCCCTGCGGCTCGCGGTCGCCGTTGCGATCGGTCCACAGATAGGTGTTGTAGTCTCGCCGTTTCTTGCCGAACGTCTGCTCGACCCACTGGTCGACGTCGGCAGCGCCTTTGAGCTTCGCGATGATGCGGCATTCCTTGACGCTCAGCTTGCGGTTGGCGTTGCCCATCACCACCGGGTCGATCCGGCCTGCGTGGTGATGGAAGATCATCGGCGGGAACGATTCGCCCACGAGGTATCGCTCGCCGTCGTGGTATCGCACGTGATACTTGCCCTTGTTGCCCCCGCCCCGGGCCAGGCCCGCCGCCTTGGCCCCGGGGTTGTAGGTCTCTTTGACCGACCACGTGCCCCGCTCGTAGTCCAGCTCGGCGAGGACCAGCCCCGGCCCGCTCGAGGGTTTGTACCAGACCTGCGTCGGATCAAGGGGATCGACCGCCCGCCAGGAGAAGAAGTCCAGCCCGCCGTACCATTCGTTGACGATGGACCCGTCGTCGGCCACGCGGACGACCCGCCGCGGCGGGCGCTCGGGCTCGGCGATGAAAAACCCGCCCTGCCCGTCGGCCGTGATGTCGGTGATGTGCTTGAAATCCTCGGGGACGTAGGGGCCTGCCCGCCGGCCGCCCTCGCGTCCATAGGTCGCGATGAGCTCGCCCACCGGCGAGAACCGCTTGACCCGCCAGTCGTCCGGGCCCTCGGCGACGAGAATGGTGTTCGTCTTCGGGCAGACATCCAGCCGCCAGGGATTGCTCAGCCCGTCGGTGAGCATGCTCGTTCGACCGTCCCGCCAGACCTTGAGCACCCGGGCGCCGCTGATCACGTACACGCCTTCGTCCGGGGCGATGGCCACCGCCCGGGGCGCGTCGACGGTGACCTCGGCTGTTGCCGCCCCGTCTTCACCCAGCCACTGCACCAGGTTGCGGCGCTGGTCGATGAACACGCGGCGGTCGGCGGTCACGTCCATGTCGATCGTCGCGAGCGGGCCGTGATCGGTGTACCGCTTCTTCTTGTATTGCGATTGGATGTCTTCGGGCAGGTAGCCCCATCGGCCGGTATGCTCGCCCGTTTCGGCGTCGAAGAGCAGGATGTAGCCGTTCTGCTGCAGGACGTAGACGGTCTCGCCATCGCTGCCGAGCGAGAGCCCGCCCATCCACGGGTCCGGGTCGTTGCGGGCCCACATGCGCTCGGCGCCGTCGAGCGACTGCTTGAGCAGCATGTAATTGCCCTCGGCATTGCGGCTGGAGACGTACATGCCCGAGTCGTCAACCGCCACGCTCGTGCCCCCGCCGAAGTCGCCCACCCAGCGGTGGTACGGCTTGGAGTCCGGGTTCACGCCCACCTGCATGACGAACTCGCGCTTGAACTGCGGCTTGCGGAGCAGCTTGATGGTGTAGTCGCCGGGCGGCTGGGGCTCGCCGCGGCGGTCGAGCCCGTCCCACCGCAGGACGTGCCGGCCGGGTTGCCGCGGCTCGGCCCGCAACAGCGTCCGCACCAGCACGCCGTCCGCGTTGTACACCGCGGCGGAGACTTCCCCCGCCCGCTTCAGCTCGTAAGCCCACTCCGCCGCCGGCCGAGATTCGGCCGGGGCCGATTGGATCGGCCTCGCCACCCCAAGAAGCAGAGCGACGCCGAGGGCGCGGACGACAAGACGTAGTAATGGATCAGACAAAACAGGTCCTTTTCATCGAGAAACCGAAGGATGCGCCGGCGGCAACGCGAGGGACGTCAAGGCCCCGGCCCGGCGCGGACGGCCGTGAATCAGCGGCCACTATTTCTTGCCGGTGAATGACTTGGGCAGCCACTCCCACGTCCCGCCCCAGTTGCCCATGCCGTGGTTCATCAGCTTGTCCCCGTCGACCGACAGAATCACGGAGTTGGACGGCAGGAGGGTGTTGGTGCCCACGTAGGCATCGTCGGCATTCAAGTCGTTCGGCGGGTCGGCGCGGGGGAACCAACTGGCCGACCCGTCCAGTCGCGAAACGTTGCCGCCGGCCGCCCGGTCGCCGTCCCAGTGGTTCCACTCGGTGCCGGAGTTAGTCGAACGGGTCCTTGAGGAATAGGGCTCGCCCCACAGGGCGGGCAGGCCGACCTCGGTCCCGCCGGAGCGTTCGGGCCGGGTGGCCAGCCCTACCTGGCGCATGTCCTCGAGCTTGATCACCAGCGACCTGCCGTCCGGCCAGCCGTTGGTGCTGCCCGCGTACATCGCGTAATTGTGACGGAAGTAGTTGTAAACCCGCGTGGGATGTGGCTTGTGCTTCCGCACGTTGCTCGGGCAGATGAAAACCTTATGCGTCCGGAACCGCATCGAGTTGTCCTTGCCGGTCTGGCCGAACTCGTTCGGCGTGCGGCCGTCGGTCGTCCCGCCGAGGTAATCCTCGTAGATGACCTGCACATCGTGGTTCTGGAGGAAGTACCCCTCGATGCTCCGTTTATGCCGCGAGTGGCGGGGGAGCACTTCCGCGTTGTCGTGCACGTACGCGAGGGTCGCCACCGTGATCTGGCGCACGTTGGTCATGCACTTGATCCGCCTCGCCTGCTTGCGCGCTTCGGTCAGCGAAGGCAGCAGGATCGAAATCAGCAGCGCGATGATGGAAACGACCACAAGAAGTTCGATGAGGGTAAAAGCCGATCTGGTTCGTCGATCAGACATGGTGAGGCCTTTCGGAAAAAAGTGGGTGCAATCGGGGTAACGCTGTTGTCCTTATCGGTCGAAATTATGGGCCGCCGGC
>CAYFQS010000219.1:0-6557 GCA_964345245.1 uncultured Planctomycetaceae bacterium
GGTCAGGTCGCTGTCGATCTGCGCTTCATAACGCTGTTTCATGCGAGCTAACGCCTCCTCGGGGAAACCCATCAGGTAGAGCGACTCGAGGACGTACTTTTCCATGAACGGGCTTGCATGGCGCTGCGTGCTGAGCACGTCGCGGATCGCATCGTAATACTCCGCCTCGGCCAGGCCGGCGATCACGGCCATGGCGTTGGCGCGATCGTCCGTCGCCCCGTCGTAACCCGACGAACGGTAGTGATCGCCGCGCCAGAAGGCGGCGTTGAAGTTCTGCTCAATCGATTCCATCTGGGTGCGATAGGTGGGAATATCGTCTTCGTTGTCGGTCAGTGCCGCCATCTCGACCGCCGCCTTCAGCGCCAGGTACATCCAACTGTTCTCGATGACCGCCACGTCCTTATTGGACCCCCAGTCCGTCCAGTCCCATTCGCCGGTGCGGTGCTTGATCAGCCCGTCGCCGCCGAGTTCCCACACATCGAGATACCGCTTCACGTGCGGATAAGCCATCTCGATCGTATCGCGGTCACCGCTGTACCGGTAGTAGGTCCAGAACCCGTACCAGCCGGCACTGGCGAGCATCTGGCGCGGCAGTTCCTTGTTCCAGTTGCCGGAGGGGACCGGGCTGTAGAACGTGTCGTCGCTGCGCTGCCAGTTGCACAGTTCCGCGATGCCCTTCTTGGCCAGCAACGGGCCTCGCTGGGCGTCGTAGACGTAGAAGGCCTCGCCCAGTTCGTTCACCGCGTCGCCCCACCATTGGGCGCGTTCGCGATCGGGGCAGTCCATGTACGTGTCGCGCATGGTTACGTGCAGCGTCCGACGCGCCTTGCGCCATAGCGTGTTCAGATGTTCATCGTCGGAGGTGAAGCGGCCCACCATGTCGGCGTTGTAACCGGTCTCGCGGTACTTCAGGTCCAGCACCTCGACGCCGGCGGGAATCTCGTACCACATCTCGTGGCCGTTGATCCACGTGGGCAGTTCCCATTCCTGCACGCCCTCACGCGTGATGTATTCGGCGCGCAGGTTCGGCGCGCTGCCGCCGTTGTAGTTGTCGGTGCGCACATCGATCTTCAGACCGGCCGGGGCGTCGATCTTCAGGTACGGCGTGACCTGGGCGTTGTAAGGGAGCTTGCCCTTGATCACCCCACCCGCGCTGACGTCGGGCAAGGTCGCGTCGTTTTCGTAAGGTTGCAGGTCGCTGGTGCGCCAATGCGGGATCGGCCGCTCCCATAGCTCGCCCCACGGCCCGGTCGGGGGGGAGCCGTGCGACTGCGCCTGTGACCAGGCGCTGTCGTCGAAGTCCGAGGCTTGCCACCGGCCGATGTCCTGTCGCGCGTCGAAGCGCGTGTTGTGTTCCGGCAGGCGGTAATTCGGATGCGGGCTTCCGGTCGAACCGAAGGCCGGGTGACGCAGCACCTTCCAGGTGTCATCGCTGTTCAGTGGCGCCCCGGGGCCGGCATCGAATACCAGCCCGGCCCGGCCGGACGATTTGTGAGAGAACCCGTGTTTGCCGAAGTACCACACCAGCACGGCCACGGTATTCGTCTCGTTCGGGCGCAGGTGTGCCGAGAGGTCCACCTCGTCGTAGTAGGTGCCCGTCGGCGTCGGCCCGCGCTTGAGCTGGCCCTCGAATACGGCCAGCTCATCGTTGACCCAGAGCCAGTACTTGCTGTCGCAGGCGATTCGCGCTGTGTCCGGGACCTCGTCCCCGGCCGTGAACGTCTTGCGATAGGAGAGCCATGCATTGGAATCCGCCCCGTCCGGGGGCGCGATCCACTTGGCCGACCACTCGGCTTGTCCCGGTTGCGACGCCTCGGCCATCGACCGCGGGAGTGGCAGACAGATCATGCATCCGCAGAACAACGCACCCACAACTTGGCCGACCGTAGGCACTGTTTTTGAGCCGAGCCGGTAAATGGGAAACACGCATGTCATTGTGGCGTTCTCCAGGCAATCACAACCCTTCTATCTACTTTAATGTACCGACGAATCGGGTTCGTGCCAAGAAAAAAATTCATCGATGCCAGCGGCTCGCGGCTCCGCCGCTCACATCGTGGGAGTGGGGCGGCGGCACTTGCGGATCGTAGCAACGGTATCCGGATGGTCACGAAGTCGTTGCGTTGTATGGCCGGTTCCGGGGCGAATGTGGACGAATCGGCGGGCGCCATGGCGAAACGCCCCCCCTCGCCAGGCACGAAGCGCGGCCGACTCAAGCCCGATTCGCAGATCACGGCGGATGATTGGGTTGGCCGGGTGGCGGACGAGCGCGCCGTGACCCGTTCCTGAATCCCTTTATCTCTGTATAATCGCGATCCTGAGGACGACCCACTATGTCATACGGCCATTTCAGCGAAGACGGAGACGAGTTCATCATCACCACGCCGGAAACACCCAGGCCGTGGATCAATTATCTCTCCAATGGCGAGTACTGCGGTCTGGTGTCCAATACCGGCGGCGGCTTCTCCTTCTACAGGGACCACCGCTTCCACGGCGTGTTGCGCCGCGAGTTCCGTCAGTTTTCTGACGATCTGCCCGCCCGCCTCTGGTACATCCAGGACGAGCGGGGCGAGTATTGGACGGCCAACGGGCTGATTGATTACGACCGCTACGAGGCGCGGCATGGTCCCGGATACACGAACATCCGCGTTGCCAACAACAACATCTCCACCAGGATCGAGTGGTTCGCCTCGCCGGAAATCGACGGTGAATTCGCCACATTCACCATCCGCAACGACTCGGACAAACCGCAGGCCTTCAAGGTGTTCTCCTATCTGGAGTTCATTCTCGGCAACTTCATGCAGGATGCCCACGAGCGCACCTTTGCGAACCTGTTCCTGCGCGCGGAGCCGACGACGCGCGGGCTCGCCCTTTACAACAACCGATGGTCGCTTGACGGCGCATTCGCGGCCAACGACCAGTGGCCGCTCAAGGCCTACGTCGTTTCGGACACCGCGCCCGAAGGATGGACCGGCAATCGGGACGACTTCGTGGGCTACAAGAATTCGCTGCTCACCCCCAAGCTGCTGAAGATCAACGGCTCGCTCCCGCCGCTGGAAGACACGCAAACGGGAATCGATCCCGCTTCGATATTCCAGTGGAACGTCACACTCGAGCCCGGCGGGGAGCAGAGCATCGCGCTTCTGTGCGGCGTGACCGGTCGCGACGAGGCGATCCCCTCGATCACAAAACAGCACGTTACCGAGCAGCGGGCCGCGTGCGCGGACTACTGGTCGCGGCTCATGGACACCGTGAAGGTGGAGACCCCGGACCGTGAACTCAATTTCATGGTCAACTACTGGAACAAGCTGCAGATGATGGTCAACAACTGGTTCGGGCGGGGCCCGTCGTACTACCACAAGGACCAGTATCCGGCCATGCGCGACTGCTGCCAGGACTCCTACGGCGTGCTGCCGGTCATCCCCGAGCAGACCCGGGCCAAGCTGGTGCGGGTGTTCGGGTTCATGTTCACCGACGGCAGGATCGGCAAGGGCTGCAACCGGGTGGTCTACTCTGAACAACCAACGGACAAGGCCGACCTCGCCCTCTGGATGGTGCTGGCCCTGAAGAGCTACCTGGTCGAAACGGGTGACGAGACGATTCTCGACGAAGTCATCCCCTTCCTCGACGGCGGCGAATCGTCGCTGTATGACCACCTCATCCGCGGCCTGTCGCGTGTGGCCGACGATACGGGCCCGCATGGCCTGCCGTTGATTCGCAACGGCGACTGGAACGACGCGCTTGACATGATCGGCGACAAGGGCGTGGGCGAGTCGATCTGGCAGGCCCAGTTCCTGTGCTACTGCCTCCGCGAAGCCGAAACCATCCTCGCCCGGAAGAACGACGCCGCCCGCATCGACGCGTTCAACCGCATCGCCGATCAGATGGAGCGGAACCTGCTCGACACGCAGTGGGACGAAAAGGGCGGGTACTTCATCCGCGCCTTTACCGATGAAGGCAAGCGCTTCGGCTGTTCGGACAACGAGGAAGGGTACATTTACCTCAACCCCCAGACCTGGGGCGTCATCGCCGGCGTCGGCACCGCCGAGCAGCAGCGAAAAGCGCTCGAGGCCGTGGACCGCCATCTCGAAACCGACTTCGGGCTGATGAACCTCTACCCAGCTTACAGTCGGCCGGACCCCGGGATCGGCATCATCAGCCGATTCATTCCCGGCCACAAGGAAAACGGCGCGGTCTTCTCGCATGCCACGGCCTTCCACCTCATCGCCCGCGCCAAGCTCGGCGACGCCGAAGGACTCTATCGCATCTACCGAAAGAGTCTGCCGTGCTGCCGCGACCAGGACGTCTACAAGGTCGAGCCGTACGTTCATTCGCAGTTCGCGGCCAGTCCCGCCTCGCCGCATCAGGGCGAGGGGGCCTATCACTGGCTTACCGGGACCGCCGCCTGGATGTTCCGGGCCGTGGTCGACTTCATGCTGGGCGTGCAACCGACGGAACAAGGCCTGCAGATCAAGCCCTGCCTGCCGGCAAGCTTCACGGCGTACACGGTCACGCGAACCTTCCGCGACACCGTCTACCGCATCGAAGCGCGCAACCCCGAGGGCCTCGCCACCGGCACGGTCCAACTGGTGGTGGACGGCGAACCGATCGAAGGCGACACCGTGCCGATCACCAGCGCGGCCCGATGCCACGTTGCCGCCACGCTGCGCCCCGAAGAAAAGGTGTCAGGATGAATTTTATTGGCCCGGACGCCTCTCCGATCCGAACCGGCGGAATGGCGCGATCGTTGCGACAGGCGAGAGGGGCACATGGTCAATCGATGGGTGCTGCGGTTGCCGCCGTTCGAAGACGGGACCGCTTGCCCGGCCTCCACCCAAGCATTGGCCGAGTCGAGGCGACGCGGCGCGACGATGCTCGACCCAAGCTCGACTCGCGCTTGATCTCCAAGCTTCCTCCAAGAAGTCTGCCTCCCCGGCAGCAGGCATTCATGGCGTGCTCGGCGACGGACGAAGGACTGCCGCGCTGGATGCGGCGGCTGATGGCCCTATCCTGTGGGGCGGTGTGTCTGCGCGGCACGTTGGGCCCGCAGAAGAATAAATCATCCTGACACCTTTGTTTCTCGGCGCGGGGGGCTGAGCGAGGATTTCACTGTGCACGAAGTCACGTTTCAACTGCTCGACACCTATCAACGCCGTTTGCACCAGGCCGCGGCGGAGTTGCCCGAGTGGGACCCAACGCAACCGGCTGACCGCAGCGCTATCGAAGGGATTATTCGAACGCACCTGGGCATGCGGGATGAATGGGTCCCGACGATTGAACCGAAGGTCGTTCGCTCGGCTGATGCCGACGGCATGACGATTCAGTGGCTTCACGCGACAAGCTGGTCCGGCGTCACCGCGACCGCCTTGCTCTATCTGCCCGAACAAGCCGAGTCGCCGGCCCCCTTCGTGCTGCTGTGTTGCGGCCACGGGCGACCGGGCAAGCTGAACCCCGGCTACCAAGGCATGGCAAGGCACCTGGCCCGCTGCGGGGCGATCGTGCTTTGCCCGGATAACATCGGCCAGGGCGAACGGGAGCCGATGGGCCATTGGGACGCGTTCGGCGCGTTCGCGGTGGGCCTGTCCCTGCCGGGCCTGATCCTTATGGAGACGCTGGGCTGGCTGCAGTGGGCGCGCGAGCAGGAGCGGGTCGATGCCGGCCGGATGGCCGCGATCGGCAATTCCGGCGGCGGCAACATGACCCAACTGCTGATCCCCTTCGCCGGCGATCTGGCGGCCATCGTTTCCAGCGGCCATCCTTCGACGATCAGTTTCGTCGCCCGCAAGGAGAAGCGAATCTGCGCGTGCAACATTCTCCCCGGCTTTGCCCGCCATCTGGAAATGCACGACATCTATGGTTGCTTCGCACCTCGCCCGCTCCTGCTGATGCAAGGCGCCGCCGACCACCTGTTTCCCCAGGACCTGTTCCACCTCAACGCCCGGCGGGTGCGGCACATCTATGAGCGACTTGACGCGGCTCAGATGCTCCACGCGGAAGTCGTACCCGGCGGCCATTCCTGGGACCAGCATCGCTTCGAACGCATCGGCGGCTTCCTCGCCGATTCCCTCGGTTTACGTGAAGTGGCGCTGACCCCGGACCCGCAACTTCTCCCGCCGGAGGCCACTTGCCTCGCCGGCTGGCCGCACGATGCGATCGATGCCGATGCGCTGGCCGGGCAACTCACCGGCCGCACGATCCCCGACATCGTGGACCTCTGGGATGTTTTCCGTTTTGACGGCCTTGAGCAAGTTCTTCCAGATGCCACGGATCGCGGCGACGCCCGACGAATCCTGGCCCAGTTCGAAGCGTTCCTGAACGGCCCGGTGAGCCGTGCACGCTGACGGAATCGGCGCTGACAACTCTCCCGCCCGCCATGCGGTTGCATGACAGGCCACGCGGGCGAATTCGTTCGCTTGAGATGCCACGCATCGTCGATATCCGAATCATCAGGTCGCCGAATCCAAGTTGCATGCTCGGGACAATTCGGCATAATGCGGTGAATCAGAATGTTGCGGTCCTGGTTTGCCGTTCGTTGAAGCAGTTCCCGGCCAGTCGTCGTT
>CAYFQS010000220.1:0-6553 GCA_964345245.1 uncultured Planctomycetaceae bacterium
GCCTCGCTTCAGCGAGTGCGCGGACGTTTGCCGGTCGTGGTCGCGCCTCGCTGAAGCGAGGGCGCGCCAAGAGGCGGCGTTTCACGTTCGGCGTCGCCGGCCGACGAACGTCGCCCCGCCGATCGCCAGCGCCATCATCGTCGCCGGTTCGGGCACGATGGTGTTGAGCGACGGATTGACGGTGAGATACATCGCCGCGTCGTCGGGGTTCATGAAGTCGAAGGCCACCTGCTGGAAGTAGCCGGGGTTGGCGTTTTCGAGATCGGGGATTTCGCCGTCTTCTTCGGTGAAGATCAGGTCGACCACGTCCACGCCGAGATCGGAAAGAATCTGGGCGAGGACGGTTTCGTAATAGCCGCTGGTCAGCACGTTGTAGCCAAGGATGCCGCCGATGCGCTGCGCTTCCGGCAGGCCGAACGTGTCGAGGCCGGGGATCTCGACCACGGCGAAGTCGGCGTCGGTGAGGACCATGTCGACACCTTCGCCGGTTGGCATGGCGATGCGGTCGAGGTGGACCACCGGGGCGGCGACGGTGCTGCCGCCGAGCCCGCCGATCTCGATCGTGTCCAGCGTCGGATCCTCGTAGTCGATGCTGAGTTCATCGGCCATCCACGGCAGGAGCAGCGAAAGCTGGGCGCCGGTATCGGCGATGAAGGTGCCCGCGGCTGACCGGGCGCCTGACGTGATCGCGAAATCCTCCACCCCGTACAGCGAACCGAAGTCGGGCAGAGGATCGCTGCCTTCCGGCTCGATGCCGATCCGCCGCAGTGGCACGCGGTAGACGTTGCTCGTACTTTCATCCGCCCAGTCCGGCAACGTCGGCTGGATCTTTGTGCCCACATGCGGCGTGTCTTCAACTGACATACCGAACAACACCCAGGGATCAGGATTCACCAGTTGCTCGTGATCGAGCACGAGCGAGTTGCCTTCAAAGACCGCGGTACCGATGACGCCGCCGAGGTAGGACAGGTTCAGGTCGGGATCACCGAGTGCTCGGACCGCAGTGGAAGTGAAGCTGCCGGCGCCTTCGGTGTAGGGCATCTTGACCTGATACGGTTCGAGCACTTCGAGCACGGCGAAGCCGGACACGCCCTGCTCGGTGTAGGTGACCGGGGTGCCATCGTTCATCTCGCGGTCGTATTTGCCTGGGACCAGGACGCTGCCGAGCAGGGGGTTGGATGAATCCGGCTCTCGATAGGCCGGCTGGGCGAGCAACACGCTCTGAGCTGCGGTGTCGGCGAGGGCAATCTTATTGGGAATCGGAAACGCGACGAGGTCCGGCCCATCACTGAGGCCGTCGTCCGGGTCGATCATGTCGAACTCGACCAGCGGCTGCGAGATGGCGATCACGTCCGTCGGCCCCAGTTCGACCCACTGATCGGCTGCCGTGGCCGGCAACGCCCAGCAGCCCGATGCGATCATGGCGACAGCAAGGTACCGTTTCATGGATGCTCTCTCCACGCGCCCGGATGCGGATATTCGTCTACGAACAGTCTATCTCACAAGCTGTACTGACGCCAGACAATTCACACGAAGTTTGCCCCCGGCCCGGCCCGCGCCTGCGACCACGAAGCGTGTCCACTGGATAAGGAGTCATCGTCCGGCATACACTTGACCTCCAATGACGCAGCTTGAGGATAAATCGATAGTGATCATCGGCGGGACGACGGGCCTCGGGCTGTCGGCGGCGAAGGCGTGTGTCGCGGCGGGGGGGCGAGTCGTCGTTGTCGGTCGGAAGGCCGACCGCGTCGAGGCGGCGGGGGAACAACTCGGCGCCGCCGGGCGGGCGATGGCGGGCGACGCGACCGACCCCGCCACGGCGGACCAGGCCATCGCCGCGGCGGTGGACGCCTTCGGTCGATTCGACGCGATGTACCACGTGGCCGGCGGCAGCGGCCGGAGGTTCGGCGACGGCCCCCTCCACGAAATCACCGACGATGGCTGGGAGGCGACGCTCCGGCTGAACCTCACGAGCGCCATGCACTCCGACCGGGCGGCGGTGGGGTACTTCCTCGCCCGCGAGCAGCCCGGCGTGGTGCTGAACATGGGCAGCGTGCTCGGCTCCTCGCCGTCGCCGCGGCATTTCAGCACACACGGCTACGCGGCGGCGAAGGCGGCCATCGAGGGCTTCACCAGGTCGTGCGCCGCCTTCTACGCCGACCGCGATATCCGTTTCAACGTCATCGCCCCGGCCCTCGTGGCCACGCCCATGTCCGGCCGGGCGCAGGAGAACGACGCGATCATGCGGTTCATCCGCACCAGGCAGCCGCTCGACGGCGGGCGGATCGGCCGACCGGAGGACCTCGACGCCGCGGTTGTCTGGCTGCTGTCCGACGCCTCGCGCTTCGTCACCGGTCAGACGATCACCATCGACGGCGGCTGGAGCGTGAGCGAAGGACAGCACGGGACCGAAGCTCAGCCGCGATCCCCGCGGGCCGAGTGAATCCGGACTTACGCTGACGCTTCAGTCCGGCTTGACTGAAACAGCGGAGCACCATGACCCACCACCTCGGCATCGACATCGGCGGAACGAGCGTGAAGGCGGCGTGCCTGTCGCCGGCCGGCGACGTGCTCGGTCGCGATCGCTGGGACATGCAGGGCGTGGCCGATGACGACTGGCCCGAACGCATCGCGGAAGGCGTCGCGGCGATGCAGCGCGGGCACGGCGGGGCGGCCGCGACGGTGGGCGTCTCCGCGCCCGGCATCGCCGCGCCGGATGAATCGGGAATCTGGTGGATGATGGGCCGGCTTGAACTGCTCATGGCCGTCGACTGGCCGAAGTTGCTCGACCGCGACGTGGCGCCCGTGATCAACGACGCCCAGGCGGCTCTGCTCGGCGAGGCGCGGCAGGGGGCCGCCCGAGGCGCCCGCCACGCCGCCATGCTCACCCTCGGCACCGGCGTGGGCGGGGCGGCCATGGTCGATGGGCATCTGCTCCGAGGCGCGGTCGGCCGGGCCGGCCACCTCGGCCACATCTGTCTCGATCCCGAGGGCGAACCCGATATTGTCAACACGCCCGGTTCGCTGGAGGAGGCAATCGGCAACTGCACCATCGAACGGCGCACTGCCGGTCGCTGGGCGAACTCCCACGCCCTCGTCGCGGCGGTGCGCGACGGCGATGACGAGGCCGACCGCATCTGGCGAACCAGCGTCCGGGCTCTCGCCTGCGGTGTCGCATCCATCATCAACGTGCTCGATCCGGAAGTGATCGTGATCGGCGGCGGGATCGCGGCGGCGGGCAACCTGCTGTTCGATCCCCTGCGTGCTGAGCTCGACCGTGTGGAGTGGCGGCCGCACGGCCATCGCGTTCGCATCGCGCCGGCCGAGCTGGGGGAGTTCGCCGGCGCCATCGGCGCCGCCGCCAATGCCATGGAACCCGCGCAGGGCCCGCCGGAATGGAGAACAACATGAACCCGACCCAGCAGTATCTCGACCGTTGCCGCGAACTCATCGACGCGGTCGGCGCTCAGCACGAAGCCATCGCCACCGCCGCGGACTGGTTTGCCGAGACGATTCAGGTCGGTCGCATGGTGCACGTCTTCGGCTCCGGCCACAGCCGCATCCTCGTCGAGGAGATGTGGCCGCGCTACGGGTCGTTCCCCGGTTTCAACCCGATCGTCGAGCTTTCGCTGACGTTCCACAACCTCGTGGTCGGTCCGAACGGCCAGCGGCAGGCGATGTTTCTGGAGAACGTGTCCGGCTTCGCCGATCGAATTCTCCGCAACTTCGATCTCATGGCCGCCGACAGCGCCCTGATCATCTCGTCCAGCGGCTGCAACATCGTGCCCATGGAGATGGCGGAGGGTTTCCGGCAGCGCGACATTCGCGTCGTCGCGATCGTGAGTCAGCGACACGGCGAGGCGTCGACCTCGAAGCGGGCCGACGGCCGGAAGCTCACCGACTTCGCCGACCTCGTGCTCGACACCGGCGCTCCGGCGGGCGACGCGATGGTGGAGATCGACGGGCTCGACACGCCGGTCTCGCCCGGTTCGACGGTAGGGGGGTGCCTGCTGATCAACGCGATCAAGGCGGAGGTGGCGAAGCGGCTGACCGACGTTGAGGTCCCGCCCAGGGTGCTCAGCGCCGGCTGCGTCGTGGGCGAAGACCGGGCGAGGGAACTGTTCGAGGCCGCGTACGACGAGCACGCCCGCCGGTTGGCCCACCTGTACGCCCGGGTCGGGCTGGAAGAGTAGACACCGCACGGGGCATCGACGGTCGCCAGAGCCCCGGTTGCCATTCGCGCTGCGGGGCCGTAACGTGAATCGCGATTTGTTAAACTTGGTCACAGGGGCGTTCTCATGCGATATGCGGTGATCATGGCGGGCGGGTCGGGCACGCGGCTCTGGCCGATGTCCACCGCCGACCAGCCCAAGCAACTCATCCCGTTCATCAAAGGCCGAAGCTTGCTGGAGATCGCGGCCGATCGGCTTAACGGCCTCGTCGACCGCGAGCGGCAGTACATCTGCACCGGCGAGGACTTTCGCGAGCCGATCAAAAGGTCGCTTCCGCGGTTCGGCGACGAACGGATTCTCGGTGAGCCGGAGGGACGCGACACGCTCGGCGCGGTCGGCTTGCCCGCGGCGGTCATCGCCCGTAACGACCCCGACGCGGTCGTCGCCGTGTTCACCGCCGACCACCTGATCGAACCGGTCGACGTGTTCCAGCAGCGGGTCCACGAGGGCTACCGCATCGCGGAGGAGAATCCGAGCACGCTGGTGACCTTCGGCATCCGCCCGACGTATCCCGCGACCGGCTACGGCTACGTACAACTCGGCGAGGCGCTGGCGGGCTTTGACAACGCCTGCTATGCCCAGGCCTTCAAAGAGAAGCCCGACGAGCAGACCGCCCGGCAGTACCTCGAGCGCGGCCGATACCTGTGGAACAGCGGCATGTTCGTCTGGCCGGCCGCGACGCTGCTCGACTGCATCGAACGTTATGAGCCCGAGGTCCATGACAAGCTGCAGAAGATCGCGGAAGCGTGGGACAGCGATCGGCGAGCGCAGGTGCTCAAGGAGACCTACCCGAAGCTCAAGAAGATCAGCGTGGACTACGCGGTGATGGAGCCCGCCGGCCGGGACGAGCAGGTCGACGTCGCCACGGTGGAGATGCCGGTGCGGTGGCTGGACGTGGGCAGTTGGTCGGCGTATGCCGAAACGCTCGACGAGCGCGAGGGGCGGAATCGCGTCGCCGCCGACGCCTGCCTGACCATGGACTGCAAAGACACGCTCGTGGTCAGCGATGAACCGGAGCACCTGATCGCCGCGCTCGGCGTGACCGATCTCGTCGTGGTGCATACGAAAAAGGCCACCCTGATCTGCCACAAGGACGCCGCCCAGCGCATCAAGGAACTGCACAAGGAAGTGGGCGACCAGTTCGGCGAGCGGTATCTGTAATACGCCCTCGTCCTCGACCCCGCCCGTGTTCGCCGGCCGGGTATCGACGGCATTACGCGAAGCGTGTGATTCGTCCCGCACCGCACCATGGCTTGGTTCTCGCGGCGGGCCGGGCGTGCAGGCGGTGTTGCCCGCCCTGAGTCCGCCCCGTCGATTTTGCTCAGCGGCTCTATCTCTCCGCGGTTCGGCTCCATCCCGGTGACTACACTTACCCATGATGAGCAGTAATCTCGAACAGGAAACGATCGGCGTGATTATCGTGGACCACGGCTCCCGTCGGCGCGAGTCCAACGACATGCTGTTGAACGTGGTGGCGATGTTCGAGCGGCTGAGCGACTGGTCGATCATCGAGCCGGCCCACATGGAGATCGCCGAGCCCAGCATCGCCGACGCGTTCGATCGCTGCGTTGAGCGCGGAGCGACGACCGTGGTCGTGCATCCTTACTTCCTGCTGCCGGGCAAGCACTGGCATGAAGACATCCCGCAATTGACCGAAGAGGCGGGGAAAAAGCATCCCGAGGTCAAGCACCTGGTGACCGCGCCGCTGGGGTTGCACGATCTGATGTCCGAGGTCATGGATCAGCGGATTCGACACTGCCTGGCCTGTGCCGGTGGTCAGGCCGAACCGTGTGAGATGTGCCGCGAGACCGGGCACGAGCAGTGCCGATTCGCCGAGGCGTGAACGGCTCGCCTCGCGGAGGGCAAGACCGGCAGGCGGGATCAACCGCGTCGCCGGCGCACAACCCCCAATCCCCCAACCCCGTGAGTCAGCGGGCGTCGGGAGTTTCATCTCCCATCCGTGGATCATCCCGCCCCGCGATCGCGACGCCGTGGCCGCCGGGCGCGGGGAGCCCGTCGGGATGAGCGGTCGCGGCGGCGGTTGGACCGCAACCGTGGCGGGGATCGTGATTCGCGGCATCGGCCGCGGTGGCCACGTGCACGCCCCACAAACCAAACAGCGGGGCCAGGCCGATATAGAGCCAGAAGCGTCTCATGAGTTGTTCCTCCCTCGAACATCGAACCGGATCGCACCGGGCGTCAACCGGCGTCTCCACTTCTTCATTCTGCCCCACGATCGACGAAAGTCAAGGTCCGGCCGCCTTGAGACCGCTGCGCAGCGGGGCTATCCTGCCCCCACACACGCGATTCTCAGGGGTTCG
>CAYFQS010000221.1:0-1509 GCA_964345245.1 uncultured Planctomycetaceae bacterium
CCGCGACCTCATCCGAACCGAAGACGTGACGGTGGTCGAATGGGAAGAACCGGGACCGTAGAGGGTTCGCCGGCGGCGACGTGGTCCATGACGGGGCTTGATTCGGATTTCACTGCGCCGGTTCGTCTCTTGGTCTCGCCGTTTCTTCTCCGCTCAACTCCTTCGCCCGGTGGACGAGTTCGATGAACTCGGCGCGATGGCCGTGGGGATCGTGACCGATGGCGTGTTCGGCCCAGGCGGCGACCTTCTCGAAGGTCGCCTCCCCCTTGTAGGGCGAGTCGCGGAGCAGCATGCCGAACGCCGCCACGCTCGCCGCCCACTGGTAATCCTCGCCATGGGCGACCCGCTGGCCTCGCACCATGTCGTGCACCGGCTGGAGCACGAGCTTGCTCGTGCCCTGCTCCTTCGGCGCGTCGGGCGCCTTGTAGCGAAGCTTGACCGTCATGAGTTCGCCGGAGTCCGCGGCGTCGGCCAGCCGCCGGGCAGTCTGGTAACGCAGGGCATCCACTTCGGGGGCGACGGCGACGTTCGTCGTCGTCTCCGGGCCTGGCGCGACGTCCGGCCGATCCGCCGCGGCGAGGGCGGCCGCCTCTTCCCCGACACCCGCCGGGACGAGTTCGTACAGCGCGGTCACGGTGTGCCCCGCGCCGATTTCGCCGGCGTCTTTGGTGTCGTCGTTGAAATCCTCTTTCGCCAGCAGGCGGTTCTCGTAGCCGACCAGGCGGTAGGCCTTCACCTCCGCCGGGTTGAACTCGACCTGAATCTTCACGTCCTTGGCGATGGTCGCCAGCGTGCCGCCCATCTGCTCGATGAGCACCTTCCGGGCCTCGCGGAGCGAGTCGATGTAGGCGTAGTTGCCGTTGCCCTTGTTGGACAGCTCCTCCATGGTGGCGTCTTTGAGGTTCCCGCCGCCGAACCCGAGGATGGTGAGGAACACGCCGGTCTTCGCCTTGTTTTCGATGAGGCGGGTCAGCGAGCCGCGGTCGGTCACGCCGACGTTGAAGTCGCCGTCGGTGGCGAGGATGACGCGGTTGATGCCGCCTTTGATGAACTGCTCGGTGGCGATGCGGTAGGCGAGTTCGATCCCCGCCCCGCCGTTGGTCGACCCGCCGGACCGCAGGCGATCGAGGGCTTCGAGGATGGCCTGGCGATTCGACGCGGCGGTCGAATCGAGCACGAGTCCGGAGGCCCCGGCATAGACGACGATGGCCACGCGATCCTTGGCCGCGAGCTCGTTGGTCAGCAGCTTCATCGCCTGCTTGAGCAGGGGCAGCTTGTTGTCCGGCCGCATCGACCCGGACACGTCGAGCAGGAACACCAGATTCGCCGCCGGCCGCTCCGAGACGTCCATGGTCATCCCCTGCAGGGCCACCCGCGCCAGCAGGCGCCGCGGCTGCCAGGGGCAGCGGTGCACCTCGACGTTGACGTGGAACGGATGCTCGTCCGCCGGTTCCGGGGCGTTGTAGTCGTAAGAGAAGTAGTTGACCATCTCCTCAATCCGCACCGCGT
>CAYFQS010000221.1:1609-6480 GCA_964345245.1 uncultured Planctomycetaceae bacterium
GGGGCGTTGTAGTCGTAAGAGAAGTAGTTGACCATCTCCTCAATCCGCACCGCGTACTGCATCAGCGGGCGCTCATGTCGCTCCACCACGCTGCGGAGCCACTGTCGGTTGTCGAGTGCGGGGGTGGTCAAATTCGCGCTCCCGCTCGTTCGCTCACTGTTCCTGACGAAGGACCGAGCCGTTTCTTAGACCGATTTTGCGAAAAAAACCTGAAGCATCCGCCGAACGTACAGGAAGCGGAGCGGTTCCCAGGCAGGATAGAATGTACCGCAATGAGTGACCCGAAGCGCATCATCACGGTTCGCCCGTCGTTCTGCCGGCCGGAGGCGTACGCGGTCTTCGCGGCGCAGATGGAGACGGTGGATCACACGCGGGCCGCCCTCGTCCGGGCCGCCACCGCCATCGCCATGCACGAGCTGCCGGGCACGAACCTGCCGGAAATCGAGCGCCAACTCGCCGACCTTGCCGGAAAGGTCAAAAGCCGCCTGCACAGCGACGATCCGCAGGCGGTGCTCGCGCACCTGCATGAGACGTTGTTCGAAGATGAGGACTTCGCCGGGAACGAGCAGGATTACTACAACCCCGACAACAGCTACCTGCCGCGGGTGCTGGCGACCCGGCGGGGCCTGCCGATCACGCTGTCGCTGATCTACGTGTGCGTGGCGGGCGAGGTGGGGCTGACCGCGATGGGGGTGAACATGCCCGGCCACTTCCTCGCCTGGGTCGAGACCGACCAGGGGCCGCTGATCATCGATCCCTTCACGCGAGGTCGCATGCTCACCCGCGAGGAGGCGGTGGAGATGGTGGCCCGGACGGTCGGCCAGCCGATCGAGCCGCGGGAGGAACTGTTCGCCGCGGTCACCCACCGCGTCTGGCTCGCCCGGATTCTCAACAACCTCCACGCCGTGTTCAGCCGCAGCGGCCGCGAAGACGACATGAAGGCGATGCACGAACTCCGCCGGCTCCTGTCCTGGAACGGCCTGGCGTAAGCGTCGTCAATCAGGTTGACAGCCGCCTGCACGGGTCACGCCATGACAGGCCCGGCCCGCGGCCGGGGCGAACGCAAGTCCGCCGGCGCAGTTGGCCGGCTTCAAGACGGCGAATGACACGACGATTCCGCATTTCCGGCCACACAAGCGAGTGTTAGCAAACGATTAGCCGCCTATTCTTCACCGTGTTATCTTTGGCCGCATTCGTGGAAGCACGCCGCATGGGACAAACACAAACGACATCGTCCGTCCGCCGCGTTCTCCGAGCCGGCGACGACCTGCTGGGGCGGACCGGCGTGCGCCACCCGAGAACGCAGGTGCCCCTGCTCGTGTTCCTCGCGGTCATGGCGATTCTGACGATTCAGCGGCTGCTCGTGCTCTGGACGATGCCGGAATACGACGAAGGCGCCTCGGCCGGCGATCGCGCCTGGTCACTGGTCGTGGGGCTGCGCTTCGACGCGGTGATCGGCTGCATGCTCGCCGCGCCGTTGCTGGCGTTGATCATCCCCTCCCCGCCGCGGCTGATGCGATGGAAGTGGTACCGCCGGGTGATCGGCGGGCTCTGCGGGCTGATCGTCGGCGTGGTGGTGCTGACCGCGATCAGCGATTACCTGTTCTTCAAGGAGTTCGGCCAGCGGCTGAATTACCAGGTCTTCGAGTACACGACCTACGACTACGTGCAGGCGGCGATCTGGGAAGACTTTCCCGTGATCCCGTCGGTGATCTTCGCGGCGGTCGTCGGGATCGCCGCGGGTTGGTGGTTCCGACGGTTCGCCTTGGACCAGCGCTACGACGTCGCGCCGCTGTGGCAGACGCTGCTCTGGCCGCCGCTGACCGTCGCCCTGGTGGTGCTGGGCATCCGCGGCAGCGTCGGGCCCAAGGCGATCAACGCCGGGCCGGCGTTCTTCTCGAGTTCGCCCGCGGTGGCGCAACTCACGCTCAACGGCGCGTTCACGCTTCGGGAGGCGGCGATCACGCAGTTCGCCCGCCGCGTGCCGGTGCATGAGCTTCATCGCCCCCTGCCGACCGAGCAGGCCGCGAAGATCACCCGCCGCCTGCTCGCCCATCCGGACGCCCGCTTCACCGGCGGGCCGGAGGCCCCGATGCATCGCGTGGTGGACACCGGCCGGCCCCGCCGATCGCACAACGTCGTGCTCATCGTGCTCGAAAGCATGAGCTGGCATTACGTGGGCGCCCTCGGCGGGGACAAGCGGCTGACGCCGAACTTCGACCGCCTCGCCGAACAGGGCATCCTCATGGAACGCTGCTTCGCGGTGGGCAACCGTACGACGCGCGGGTTCGTGGGGCTTGTCGCCGGCCTGCCCGATCTGTTCGGCGAGTCGATCTCGACCCGCGACACGTCCCTCGGACGGGTTACGACCCTCGCCAGCGTGCTCGGTCGGCGGGGCTACGAGACGATGTTCATTTACGGCGGCCAGCCGCATTACGACCACCGCCGCGCATTCCTCGGCAGCAACGGCTTCCGTCGTTTCGTCTTCGAGGAGCACTTCGCCTCGAAGACCTTCCGCACGCACCTCGGCTGGTGCGATGAGGACCTCTACCGCAGCGCGGACGCGGTGTTCCAGGCGCTGGCCGAAGACCAGCCGTTCTTCGCCACGCTGCTGACGCTGTCGTTCCACCGCGACTACGACATTCCTGCCGGGAAGATCGACCCGGTCGATCCCGACTCGCCGCACGCCGACCAGCTCGACGCGATCCGGTACGCCGACTACGCCCTCGGCCGATTCATCGAGCGGGCGAAGCAGAAGGATTACTTCGACAACACGATCTTCGTGATCGCGGCGGACCACGACGGCGGCTTCGCGGACACCGAGCCGGAACCGGTCAACATGCGGGTGCCGGTGTTGATCTACGCCCCGTCGATCATCGGCGATGAGGGTCGGCGGGTGTCGACGGTGTGCAGCCAGACCGACGTCCCGCCGACGATCCTCGCCCTGCTCGGCGGGGCGTACGAGCACGGGTTCTTCGGCAGCGATATCCTCAGCCGCGATCCGACGGAGGGCCGGGCGGTGTCGCACACGTACAACAACACGCTGATGGTGGTGGACGCCGCGGGCATGATCACCCTCGTGCCGCCGCGGGGAGCGGAGCCGGCCCTGCTTCGCTTCGCCCTGCCGAACCGCCTCACGCCGATCGACGAGCTGACCGGCGCCCAGCGCGACCGACGCGACCGCATGGCACGACAGGGCGTCGCCGTGGTGCAGACCGCCGAGCGGGTATATCGCAGCGGCGGGACGTTGCCGCCGGCCGCGACCAGTCAGGCGACGGCCGAAAAACAAATGACAGATGGAGCGACGCCATGAACCGGGCGCTGTTTCGATGGAGCGTCGCCGTCCCGATCGTGCTGTACGCGGCCCATTTCGCGGTGATGGTGCTGTGGCGACCGACCCGCCCGCACTGGTATCTCTCCGAACTCGGGCCGCATGAAATCGGCAGCGGATTGCTGTTTCTCGCCGCCGCGGTGCTGGCCGGGCAAGCCCTGATCCGCCGCCGGCGGGTGTTGCCGGCCAAGGGGCGCTGGCTCATCGCCCTCCTCGCGGCGGGCATGTTCTTTATCGCCCTCGAAGAGCTCAGCTATGGTCAACACCTCGTCGGCTGGGAGAGTCCGGAGTTCTTCGAGACCCGTAACGTCCAGGAGGAGACGAACCTGCACAATCTCTACGGCCAGGGCGGGCAGCGTCTATTGTCCAATATCGGCGAGCTCGCCCTGCCAACCGTCGGGCTTATCCTGCCCGCGGTGTTCCACTTGTTCAGTCGTGACGCCTACGACCCGAACCATTGGCCTCGATACCTCACGCCGCGCTGGGAACTCGCGACGCCGGCCGTGCTTTCCCTCTCGCTCCGCGGCCTCAAGGACCTTGACCCGGTCATCCTCGAACATAAGGCGACCGACGAGTTCATGGAGTTCCTCTGGGCGTGGGCGGCGCTTATGCTCGTGCTCGCGATCCGAGACCGCGTGAAGCGCGAAGACGCCGGTGACCATTCCGCCGCGGAAGAAGCGGCGGCATATAGTGAGTCATGATGCAATTCATCCTCTTTCGACACGGGATCGCCGCGAACGCGACCGGCGAGATGACCGACGACGAGCGCCCGCTCACGGACGAGGGCACGAAGAAGACCGGCGAGGCGGCCCGCGGGCTGGCGCGGTTCGCCGACCGGCCCGACGTGATCGTCTCCAGCCCGAAGCTGCGGGCGAAGCAGACCGCCGAACTCGCCGCCGAGGCGTTCGATCGGTGGATCGAACACGACGACGTAATCGCCGACCGCAGCGCCGCGGAGATCGTCGAGGCCCTCGCCCGCCGCAACCGCGAACGTCTCATGGCGGTGGGCCATGAGCCGACGTTCAGCCAGGTGATCGAACTGCTGTGCTACGGTCAGATCACCGGCACGGTGAAGCTGAAGAAGGCCGGCGCCGCGTGTCTCGAATCCGAAGGTCGTCTCCAACCGGGGGAAGCCGAACTGCAATGGCTGATCCCGCCGAAGGTCCTGCGCAAACTTGGCAAGACGTAGTCGTCGGTTCCTCGACGCGCCGCTCACCGAAAGCCCGCCGCCTCCCGGCGGTGGGCCCCCACGCCCCGGAGGGCGTGGGCTTTCGGCGGACGAAAAATGAAAAGCGGGCGCCCTTCGCCTCGAACTCGAGCAGGTCTTCGATGACCACGCCCCCAGCGCGGTGGAGAACCCGCGGTTCGGGCTGCGTTTCGTGCATCACCCCGAGTCGTACAGCTACTTCCACAACTCAAATCACATGGTCGCCGCCTCGGCTGCGAGGTGAGCGGCCCGGCGTTTGCGTCCGCGTGGCGGGTGGAGTCGCCGGCAACCGGACCATGATCACCGAAAGCCCGCCGCCTCCCGGCGGTGGGC
>CAYFQS010000222.1:0-6474 GCA_964345245.1 uncultured Planctomycetaceae bacterium
AGCCCCATCTCGCGCATGTTCTCGACGCTGCGCTTCAGCGAATCGAAGGGGTCCATGTCGCCGCTGTCACGTTCGACGAGGTACCACTCGACGCCGGCCTTCTTACAGCGCTTGTTGATGCGGGGCCAGTTCAGGTTGCCGTCGCCGACCTCGCACATCTTCTGTTCGCGCTGCGGCGTGATGGTCATGTCCTTGTAATGGACGCAGGGAATGCGGTCCTCAACCGCTTCGATCCAGGCCGCGGGATCGCCGCCGCCGTGGGCCACCCAGTAAGTGTCGACCTCGAACCAGCAGTGCTTGTTGAGGTTCTCCACGAGCATCGCGTAGGGGATGGCGCCGTCCTCGACCGGGGCGAACTCGTGGCTGTGGTTGTGGTAACCGACGCTGAGATCGGCGTCCTTGAACTTCTTGGCCGTCTCGTTGAAGTCCTGGATGAACTGCTCCCACATCGTCCGGGTCCAGTTCTCCTTGGGGAAGAACCCGCCGATCGCGGTGTACTTGCAGTCGAGAATCTGGTGATACTCGATCATCTGGTCCGTCTGATCGCGCAGGGCGTCGAGGCCCTTGTGGGTCGCGGCGCAGGCGAGCCCTTCGCCATCGAGAATCTTCTTCAGCTCGGCGGCGTCGATCTCGTTGAATCCGGCCGCGGAGGCCTGGATGCCGTCGTAGCCCATCGCCTTGACCTTCGCGCAGCTCCGGGCGATATCGGCCGGGGTCGCGCAATGATCGCGGAGGGTGAACATCTGGGCGCCGATGAGTGCTTTAGCCATTTCTTCTTCCTTTCTGCTGGGCGGGACGACCCCGCCGGTGCGTGCGTGTCAGTCGGTTTCGAGGTTAAGCCACTTGCGTTCGTCTTCGGTGAGCGCCACCCGCAGCGCCTGGGCCGAGGTCCGCATCTCTTCGATGGATCGCGGACCGATCAGGGCGTAGATGTTCAGCGGCTGAGCGAGCACGTAAGCCAGGGCGATCTGGATGCCGGTCACGCCCTTCTTCTTCGCCAGCTCCAGCACGCGATCCAGCCGCTTGAAATTCTCATCGTTGAACCAGACGCGGACGATCTCGCGGATCTTCGGATCGTCGCGGTGCTCCGGGCGAAAGGCGCCGGTGAAGAATCCGTTCGCCTGGCTCGACCAGGCGAGCAGGGGCATGTCCGTTTCCCGGTGGAACGCCAGCGACGCTTCGTCCACCGCCTGGATGCAATCGAACCACATCGGCTCGTTCCACACCGCGAGGGTGAAGTTCGGGCTGTTGGCCCCCATGGGCGTCAGGCCCTTGCTTTGAGCGTATTCGTTGGCTTCACGCAGCCGGGCGATCGTCCAGTTCGACCCGCCGAAGGCGCGAATCCGTCCCGCTTTCTTCTGCTCGTTCAGGCACTCGACGAACTCGGCCACCGGCACGTCCGGATTGTCGCGGTGCATCAGGTAGACGTCGAAGTAATCCACGCCCATCCGCTCCAGCGAGGTCGCCAGATGCTCGGTGACCATCTCGGGCGTGGCGTTCGTGTCCGCCGCGCCCTTGCCGATCACCACCATGTGCTCGCGGATGTCGCGGGCCTTCAGCCACTGCCCGACCTTCGGCTCCGTGCCGTAGACATACGCGGTGTCGATCGCGGTGCCGCCCATCTCGACGAAGTGATCGAGCATGGCGAACGTCTTGGGCAGTCGGCCGCAGATGTGGCCCATGGTGCCGATCACGAGTCGGCTCACCGGCTTCTCGACGCCCGGAATCTCGCCGAAGGTCATGCCCACGTCGATCCGCTTCGGATCAAGCGGCCGACGAGCGATCGGCTCGGACAGCCCGCCGGCGACTTGCTCCGCCCTGAACGTCAGCCCGATCTGCTCCCGCCAGGCGTCCAGGGCCTGCATGTTCCCCATCGAGTCGTCCCACGTCATGCAGGGCGGTGGGGCGGCCCGGTCCGGAATATGCCGGGCCACGATGTCCGCCTCGATGGTGTACAGCGGAGCGGGACTTTCGATCTCCACTTCTTCGGTCTCCCCGCCGCGGGTGACGCGGATCGTCGGGTTCGACCCGTCGCGCCCGGGGAACCAGGGGTTGGTCACCTCGATGTTGCCCTTCGAGCCCCACACCTTGATCGCGGATTCGACGTTGACGTACTGCCCGCAGCAGAG
This sequence comes from uncultured Planctomycetaceae bacterium, assembly GCA_964345245.1. GTDB lineage: Bacteria > Planctomycetota > Phycisphaerae > Phycisphaerales > Zrk34 > CAYFQS01. Next base: position 2,130 of record CAYFQS010000222.1, read on the forward strand.
ATTGACGAGCACCCCGTTGGGAAAGCTGAGCGAGGCGGTGGCATACAGGTCGACCCCGCCCTGCTCGTCGATGATGCCGTGGCCCTTGACGTCGGTGGGCTCGGCCGGGCCGTCGAGACCGATCGCCGCCCCGGCCACGATCCGGGCGGCGGACATGGCGTAGCAGCCGATGTCCATGATCGCCCCGCCGGACGATTCGTTCTGCATGCGGATGTTGCCGTGACCCCCCGCCCCGCCGTAGCAGAAGTTGGACTGGATCACCCGTACCTCGCCGATCTCGCCGTCGCCGATGAGCTCAGCCACCTTCGCCGTCTGCGGGTGGCAGCGGTACATGAACGCCTCCATGAAAAACACGTCGTGCCGCCGCACCGCGTCGAGGACCTCCATCAGTTCCTCGGCGTAACTCGTCGCCGGCTTCTCGCACAGGATGTGCTTGCCCGCCTCGGCGCACCGGATCGACCACTCGGCGTGCATGTGGTTCGGCAGCGAGATGTAGATCGCGTCGACCTCCTCGTCCGCAAGAACCCCCTCGTAGCTGTCGTGACGATTCGGGACGTTCCACTTCTCACCGAACTCCTCGGCGCTCGCCTGCCGCCGGCTGCCGACCGCGACGAGCCGGCCGGTGTTCGACGGTTGGAGGAACTCGGCGAAGACGTTCGCGATCGTTCCGGTGCCCAGAATTCCCCAACGCATTTCATCCGCCATGGCGGGAACCTTTCCAGTTCGTGAGAGCCAAAGCCGCCATCATAATGCCACGCGGCCGGATGGCAATGGCCCGCCCTCGAAAAAGGTGTCAGGATGAATTATGAAAGCAGTGGCGCCCCGAAATAAATCATCCTGACACCTTTTCGGTGCGTTTATTCTCGCTGTTCGGGCAGCAGTTTCGAGAAGCGATCGAGCATCTCGGTCATCGCCTGGTGGTCCACCCAGTAATACACGTCGCGGCACATTTTGCGGCAGTGGACGAGTCCGGCTTGTTTGAGACTCTTCAGGTGGTAGGAGATGGTTGGCTGGGTCACGCCGATCTCCTCGGCCAGTTCCGAGACGTTGTAGAGTTCGTCGCACTGCTCGGCATTGGCCGGCAGGCGGAAGAGGATTTCCAGTCGGATGGGGTCGGCCAAGGCCTTCAGCCGGCTGGCCAGCAGCGCATTGGGTGAGTTGGAGTTGTTTGCATTATGTATCGACATATGTCAATATCTTACGCATTCCAGGCGGGAATCGGCAGCCCGGCCCCGCAACAGGCGTCCTCAGCTTCGACAGGATACACGATTCGTGCGAATACTGGCGACCGGAACAGCGGGTTTTCTCGGACGGGCCGCCTGGCGCTGCCTCAACGAGGCGGGGCATACCGTCATCGGCGTGGATAAGCAGCCCCCGCCCGAGGACGAAACTGGCGCGGTGTGCATGGACCTCGGACGCCCTGACGGACTGAGCGGCCGGATGCGCCACTGCGAGGCGGTGATTCACCTGGCCAACCACACCCGCCCCGGTTCGCTGTCGGATGCCCAGCTTTACCGGAAGAACGTGGCGATCAATGCCAACGTCTTTCAGGCCGCGGTGGATGCCGGGGTTCGCCAGATCATCTTCGCCAGTTCCGTGCAGGTCTTCGCCAGCGATCGCTACGCGGAGACGGCGACGGCGGAGAAGCCGAGTTGCCTGTCCTATCTGCCGCTGGATGGTCAGGAGCCGCCCTGCCCCGGCAATGCCTACGCGGCGAGCAAGGAGGCGGGTGAAACCCTGTTGCGATATTACGCCCGCAAAATGCCAGGCCTGGCCGCCGTGAGCGTACGCTGGCCGCTGATCGCGGACGAGCGGAAGTTGGCCTTCTATCGTGAACACAGGCCCGCGGAGGCGCCGGAAAGCGGGTCCATGCTCGACGTGGGCTGCACGTTCCTGGCCGTGACGGACGCGGCGGATTTTCTGCGGGCCCTGCTCGCCCATCCCTGCCCCGGATACGGGCAGTTCCTGCCCGCGGCGGAGGAAAACCGCCTGGGCTGGTCGGCCGAGCGGATTCGCGAGCGGTTCTATCCCGGGGTGCCGCTACGCAAGCCGCTGGGCGAAGGCGCAGCCGCGCTGGTTGATCCCACGCCGATCCGCAAGCAGTTGGACTGGCGACCGACGCATTCGTCCCTGGGCAACCCGTCCTGATCCGCGGGGGGGGGTCGGGCATCAGAACCGTACGATTTTCGGAGTCCCTCGCGTGACTGGACAGTCTCTGACATTCTTCAACGCGCCGCCGGCGTCCGAGGCGACGCCGGATCGATTGCCCCTGATTGGTCTGCCGTTTGACGCGCTGTCCACAGAGCGGCGTGGTTCGGCTGAAGGCCCGGACGCGATCCGCCGGGCGTCGCACAGCATCGGGCAGTATCGCGTGAGTACCGGGCGGACCATCGACTGGTCGGCTCGGCTGGTCGACCTCGGCGACGTGCCGGTCAACCGCTTCGAGCCCTATGACCACTTCCCCGCCTTGCGCTGCGCGGTGGAGGCGGCGTTGGATCGGCATGGGCGGGTGCTGACGGTCGGTGGGGATCACAGTCTGACCTACGGCGCGCTCACCGCCGCCGCGGCCATCCATCCGGACCTGCGGTTGATCCAGATCGACGCCCACCACGACGCGACCGACCCCGAACAGTGGGGATGCCGATTCAACCACGGCACGTTCGTGCGGAACCTCATCCAGGACGGCGTGCTGGCCGGGCCGGACGTGATCCAGATCGGCATCCGCGATTTCCAGTGGCGCGACAGCGGAGCGCGGTTTCTGCAGGAGCACGGGGCGCATTGCTGGTTCACCGCCGCGATCGACGACCACGGGTTGGCCGCCGCGCTTCAAGCCATCCGCGCCGAGCCGGATCGACCGACCTATCTCACCTTCGACATCGACAGCATCGACCCGGCCTTCGCGCCGGGGACGGGAGAGCACATGACCGCCGGGCTGACCGCGCGGGAGGCGACCTGGCTGGTGCGGCAGTTGTTCGATGGGTTGCTGGACATCGTCGCCGCCGACCTGGTCGAGGTCGCCCCGGTTTTGGACCCGACCGGCCGGACGGTCGCGCTGGCGGCGCATCTGCTGGCCCTGATGGCCGACGGACTGAGCCGGTCGACCAACGAGCGAGCGGGAACCTCGGTCCGCGCTGCGGCTGCAACGCCTGCTCGTGCCACCGGAAAGGGAGCCGGCTCATGACCACCTCTCAAACACGAACCTCATCTACCCGATCCCGGCCGGGCGCCCTCGTGACGCTGGAGCAACTGCGCGACTCCGGTGTGCCGCTGCTTCCGGTCAAGGTACCCGGCCACTACGGTCGCCTGGTGGAACACGAGGTCGACCGCATCGGCGAGGGCGGGCCGCTCTACACCGTGGTCTATCCCACCGAGGACCGCTTCGAGAAGTTCGCGCCTGGCGAGGTGGCCAACTTCGTCGAAGACTTCGGCCACATGCCCGATGACTTGCAGCGGGTCATCGTTCACCGCTACCCGGCCAAACTGCTCTACTTTCCCACCGACACCTGCATCGGACACTGCCAATATTGCTTTCGGCCGGACATCACCGGCACCGATCCGGCGGCGAAGAATCGGCAACGCAATATCGAAGACGATGTGCTGGATCGCGTGGTGGCGTATCTGCACGACCATCCCGCCGTGCGGGAGGTGATCTTCTCCGGCGGCGATCCGCTGTCGGTCAAGCCCGAAGCGCTGGACCACGCCTTGGAGCGGATTCTCGCCGTCCCCACCGTCAAGTGGTGTCGCTTCCACACCAAGGCGCCGATCTTCGCCCCGCAATTGCTCAGCGATACGATCCTGGACGTCCTGGTCCGCCACGATGTCAAACTCGTCTTACACGCGGTGCATCCGTATGAACTGGACGAGGCGGTGGGTGAGCGGCTGCGCGACGCCCGCCGGCGCGGGCTGTGGATGTACAACCAGTTTCCCCTGATCCGCGGCATCAACGACCATTACAAGGTCATCATGGAACTGGCCTACCGCGGCAACGACTTGGGCGTGCAGATGCTGACCATGTTCATCGCCGACCCCATCCGTTATGGCGCGGTGTATCGGCTGCGATTGCAGCGAACGCTCGCCATTGCCGACGAGGTCTTCCGCGCCGGCGAGGGGTGGATCAGCAACTTCCGCGTCTGTCTGGATTCGCCAATCGGCAAGGTCCGCCGGGAACATATCGTCACTCACGATTTGAAGAACGACATCTACCGTTTCCGGCGGGACGGCCGCCAGATCGAGTACCACGACATCCCCGAATCGATGGATACCCCCACGCCGATCGACCGACTGCTCTACGACGGCGCGCAGTACGTGACGTGGAAGCCCAGAGCCCGGAAAAGGTGTCAGGATG
>CAYFQS010000223.1:0-6470 GCA_964345245.1 uncultured Planctomycetaceae bacterium
TCCAGGTCTCACCCTCCGACAGGGTGTTTGGGACCGACAGCCCCGAGTCGACGTATTCGGCGCTACCCACGGTCATAACTTCAATCGTGCCGGCGGATCGGTCGGGGTCATTATCCGTTGACGCCACGACCGTCACCGTCTGCACGACGAACGGACGCGGACTCATGATCCCCACGGCTGGGAGATAGTTGGCGCCGGAGGTCCACCGCGTTGTCGCGTCGCCATCGATGAGAGTGGTCACTTCATTCGGCCAGATCAGCCCGTCATCGCCTCCCGCCGACCCGCCCCACAGGGCCTGCGGATGGAGGTCACTCGGGACGAGCAACGCGGCGCTCGCCGAGGTTGCCAGTCCCGCCAGAATGACGATCGAGAGCAGAGCGGAGATGCGATGGGTCATGGCTGAGTTCTCCCAGTGAATTGATGCCCACAAGTCAGATGAAAAGCCGGACCTCGGTTTCCCCTCGGCATAACCGACCGGCACAACGCATACCTATCGCTCCAAATATAGCACACGATTGCCGCAATGCAAGGATTTTCCGCCCCGGTCCGGAAAAAATGCCGGTCGGCTCACGCCTGTACGGGGTTGGTCAGCTCGCCGATGCCTTCGACTTCGATGGTGATCTCGTCGCCGTCGGAAAGGAAGACCTGCGGGTCGCGGGCGGCCCCGACGCCCGCAGGCGTGCCGGTCAGCAGCACCGTGCCCGAGACGAGCGTCATGTCCCGCGACAGGTTCGCGATCAGCTCGGAGATCGGGAAGATCATGTCGCTCGTGCTCGCGTCCTGCATCACCTCGCCGTTGAGAATCGCCCGGATCCGCAGATTCTGCGGGTCCGGCAGTTCATCGGGCGTCACGAGCGCCGGGCCGAGGGGGCAGAAGGTGTCGAAGCTCTTGCCCCGGCCCCACTGCCCGCCGCTGAGGTGCTTCTGCCAGTGCCGGGCCGAGACGTCGTTCGCCGCGGTGAAGCCCTGGACGTATTCCATCGCCCGTTCCCGACTCACGTTGCGGGCGGTCTTGCCGATGACCACCGCGAGTTCGGCCTCGTAATCGACCTCCGGACGGTCGGAGATGCCGGGCAAGTGGATCGGGTCGCCGGGATTCTGCACCGCCGAGGGGTTCTTCATGAACAGCACCGGCTGATCGGGCACGGGGATGTCGCTCTCCTCGGCATGCTCGCGGTAGTTGAGCCCGATGCAGAGCACCGACCGGGGTTCGAGCGGGGCGAGCCGCTTGCGCACGTCGATCCGGCGATCGGTCTCAACGACCCCGCCGAACAGACCTGACTCCAGAACCGCCGCCATCCCGGTCTCAGGATCGTAATCGTGGCCGAAGTGGACGACGCCGTCGTTATCGAGGAACCGAATGATGCGCATGAGAGATCCCTTTCGCTGAGGAACGCGCAGTTTACCGGAAAACCGGGCGATTGTCATCGACCGGAACGGGCGCGAAAGGGGGGGGGCGGGGGCACCTGACGGATTTCGCGACCGCTTTTAAAGCCAGGGGCGGGCGATGCGGTCGAGGGGGGCGGCGTCGGAAAGGTAGTCCGGCTTGCCGATGAGTTCGTCGATGCGGACCTGGCGGGTGAGCAGGGTCACGCGGGTCTCGCGATGCTCGCGCTCGACCTGGCGCTGCACGCGGTTCCACAACCGATCGACCGTGCCATGCGGCAGCGGCCGGCCGCGGCCGCGACGGCGACGGCGACGGCGAAGCCCGGCCCGCTCCTTCCGGGCGTGCGTCTCCAGCAGCGGATCCTGCAGCGACAACAGGAACTCACACGACCCCGGATCGCCCTGCCGGGCGCAGCGGCCGATGAGCTGGCGGTCCACGCGGGACGATTCGTGGCGCTGCAAGCTGAGCACGTGCAGCCCGCCGCGGTCCGCGATGCGCTCGCCGAGCTTGATGTCCGTACCGCGGCCGGCCATGTTCGTGGCGATCGTCACCGCGTGCGGTTCGCCGGCCTGGGCGACGATCCGCGCTTCCTCCGCCTCGTCCAGCGCGGTGAGCACCTGGTGCTCGATCCCATGGCGCTCCAGCAACTGCGAGACGCGGTAGCTGTGGGTGATGTGGGTCGTGCCCACAAGCACGGGCCGACCGGCCTCGTGCAGCTCGCGGATTCGCTCGACCGCGGCGTCGAACTGCTCGCTGCGGGTGGCGAAGGTGTCCTGACCGTCGTGACGGCGAATGCACGGGCGATGCGTCGGCACCCGCACCGTGGGGTGGCCGTACACCGCCCAGATCTCCCGCGCCGCGCCGAACATCGTCCCGCTGCAGCCGGCGAACTCGTCGTACTGGGCGAGGAACTGCTGCACCGTGATCTGCGCCATGTGGGCCGTGGGCTTATCCAGCGGCAGGCCCTCCTTGATCGTCACCGCCTCGTGCAGTCCGTGCGGCCACTGCCGACCGGGCATGAGCCGCCCCGTCCGCTCGTCCACGATCACCACCTTGTCCTCTTCCGGATCAATCGCGTACTGGACGTTGCGGCGATAGAACAGGTACGCCTTGAGCATCGACAGCAGCGCCAGCTCCGCCTCGGGGGCCTTGTCTTCCGGGAACCGGCGGATGAGCCGACGGTACGCCTTGTCGGACAATTCGACCGACTGCTGGCCGACGATCTGGTAATCCTCGCCCGGCTTCAGCTTGCGGGCCTCGCGGTGCGCCCACTGGTAAAGCTGCGTCTTGTCGTCTTCGATCTGCTGGGAGAGGATCATCGGCGTGCGGGCTTCGTCGATCATGACAAGATCGGCCTCGTCGACGATGGCCACCCGCAGTCGCTGCTGAATGCGATCCGTTGAGCCGCGCAACATCGACAGTCGGTCGCGTAGCCAGTCGAAGCCGACCTCGTGCAGCGTGGTGTACATCACGTGATCGCGGTAGGCCTGTTTGCGTTCGAGTCCTTCCTTGTCCTTGCTGAGCACGGTGGCGGTGAGACCGACGCGGCGGATGACGAGATCCGCCAGTTCAGCGTCGCGGCCGGCGAGATAGGCGTTGGCCGTGATCACGTGCACCGGACGGCGCATCAGGGCGAAGGCGGCGGCGGTGGCGAGCACGGCAAGGGTCTTGCCTTCCCCCGTGGCCAGTTCGATCATCCAGCCGCGGTTCATCGCCAGGGCCGCCATGACCTGATTCGGGTGCAGCGTCAGGCCGGTCTCCCGGCGGATCGCCTCGCCGATCAGGGCGATGGTCTCGAGCTCGGCCCGCCCGTCGCGGCCAATGCGCTCACGGTCGGTGTACACCGCGAGCGCCCGCTGGCGCAGCGCTTGGTCATCCACGTCGGCGAGCTTGTCCATGCGGCGAAGCACCGTATCGGCGCGGCGGCGGAGCCAGCGGCGCACCACCGCCTGTCCCGCACGACCGTGACGCAATCGCGCCACCGGCGACCACTTGCGAACCTTGATGCTTTTCACTGCTTCGGCCATGAGCGCAGATTACCAGACGCGGCGGAGGGCGGGACAGTTCACGGGAAACGGCGAACCGGGGGCGAGCAGACCGCGGAGACGGCGAGGCCGCGGGAACTCCCTGGAGAGCCGGCGAATCCCCGCCGGGGACTGCTTCGCTTTCGGCGGCGCAGGCCAGGACGGGGTTTGGTCCCGGCTCGGCGGGGCTAATACGCGCGTTCGAGTCTGGCGCCGGGGTAGTACTTGTGGAGGATGGCGGCACCGTCGAAACCGCGTCGGGCCATGGCCTCGGCGCCCCACTGGCAGAGGCCGACGCCGTGGCCGCGGCCGCGGCCGGTGAAGCGGATCGTGTCGCCGGCGACGGTCGCTTCGAGAAACCCGCTGGGCAGTCGTTGGCTTCGCGGCAGGGCCTTGAGCCCGCGCCCGGATGAGGCGTAGTTGCAGGCGAGACGCAGACTCTCCGCCCGCAGACCGAATCGCCGACCACGCTCATCGATCAGGGCGAATCGGATCGGCCGGCCGTGGGCGTTGCGCTCATCCACGTCGATGCGCCGGATTTGCCCGATCTTCGCGATGGTGAGTTGGCGGTCGAGACCCCAGGCGCGGATGCGGCTGGACAGCGCGGCCGCATCGCGCCGGATCGGTCCCCAGCGGAAGTCGGGCGAGATTTCGCACCAGTTATCGTGGGGCTGGGCATCGAGCGGCGGCAGGCCCGGCCCGCCGAACGCCTGCGTCGGCGACTGCGTCACCCCGCCGCAACTGCTCGAATACAGTGACTCGAGCACCCGCCCGTCCCAGGTGAGCACGATGCCGACGGTGTCGAGCACCGCCCGCCGCGCGAGCCCGTGGTCGGTGAGCCCGACGTAGGCCTGCGAGATCTGCGAGGCCTCGACGTCGTAGTGTCGGCCGGGTCCGTGGTGGAGGATGCGGTGGATCGCGTAGCTTCGGGCGGCGATGGCCTGGGCGTGATACGTCGCCGGGCGCCAGTCGGAGTAGAGTTCTTTGGCGAGCACGCCGGGCAGGTAGGCCTCGAGATTGACGTGGCTGACCACGTCGAAGCGGGCGTTGTCGGTCGGCACGAGCCGACACACGCCGGGATACGCCTGCTCGTCGATTCGCAACATGCGGGGGCCGACGGCTTCGATGTCGATCGCGCCGGCCCCGATCGGTTCATCCGACTGCCGATCGACGCCCCACACTCCTGCGTTGAGATGAAACTTCGCGGGGGTATTGAACAACCGCGGCGGACTGGATGCCTGACGGGCGGTGACCTGCACGCGAGCCGGCCCGTCGATTTCGACGGCCTGCACGCCCCGGTCCAGCCGCACGCGAATCATCGGCTCGCCCACGAATCGGGGCGGCGGCTGCACGGGCGTGGGCACGTCGCAGGCGGCGAGCCATCCGCCGGCCAACAGAACCGCGCCAATCAACGGACGATGCAACATGCGAGACTCGCACACGTCGAGCAGGGCCCGGCGAATCCGACGATCGGATGATGGACGAACGTGCGAACGCCGCCGCTAATCCTCGAGCTGCCGCAGCATGACGCCCATCTCGCCGAGCTTGGCCTTGATCTCGTCGAGACTGGTCTGCCCGAAGTTTTTCACGCCGAGCAGTTCGGCCTCGGTGCGACTGGCCAGGTCGCCCACCGTGTGGACATTCAACAGGGAGACGGCCTTGCGAGCGCGGGCGGACAGGTCCAGCTCGTCGATGGGCTTGTTGAGGATTTCCTCGTGGCCCGACTCCTCGAGTTCGGCGAAGACCGCATCGACGGCCGGCGACTGCTGGCCCTCGAGCGCCTGCCCGAGCCGCAGACCGCGCGACGCCAGCACGGCCTTGATCTCTGACAGTGACGCGCCGCCGAAGTTTTTGTAGCTGAGCAGTTCGGCTTCCGACGTGCGGAGCAGGTCGCCCAGCGACCGGATATTCATCTTCTTCAGGCAGTTCCGCGCCCGGACGGAGAGTTCGAAATCCGTGACCGGCGTCTCGTACAGCGTGCCCGACGGATCGAGCAGGCCGGCGGGCCCGTCCTCGACGTACATCTCGCGGCTGGCCTGCACATCCTTGAGGTACAGCCGCGCCCGTTCGTGGTTCGGCGCGGTCTCCAGCACCAGCTTCAGGCACTTCTCGGCCCTGGTGTACTTGTTGACGTCCTCGTAGGCCACCGCGAGGTTGATCAGGGCGTTGATCTTCGCCCGCTCATCCGACTCGCAGGCCTGCTCGTAGAGGTGCAGCGCCTCCTTCTCCTCGCCGACCAGGTCGAGGTGGTACGCCAGCCGAAAGCATATCTCCGGATTCTCCGGATCGAGCTCGAACGCTCGCTCGTAGGCCTCGATGGCGGACCAGCGGTCGCCGCGGTTCTCGGCCTTGCGGCCCTGTTCAAATTCCTGCTTCGCCGCCTCGACCTCCTGGGCGCTCGGGGCGGTCTCCGTGCTCATGCCACTATCCGACATCGGCAGCTTGCTCCGTGGGGTCGTTGCCATGCAACGGGTTTCCGTACAGAATGCAGACCCAAGGCACGCGGCCTGCAGGTCGTGTGTAACCCGGCATTGTAACGCTCTGTCAAGGATCGGCAACCATGGACACCGTCAAACGCATCCTCGTCACCGGCGGCGCCGGGTTCCTCGGCTCTCATCTCTGCGATCGGCTTGTCGACCAGGGACACGACGTGATCTGCCTCGACAACTTCTTCACGAGCCAGAAATCCAACGTCGCCCACCTGCTCGACCGACCGAACTTCGAACTCATCCGCCACGACATCACCCACCCGATCTTCCTCGAACTCGACGAAATCTACAACCTCGCCTGCCCCGCCTCCCCCGTCCATTACCAGTTCAACCCCATCAAAACGGTCAAAACTTCGGTCATGGGCGCGATCCACATGCTCGGGCTCGCCAAACGCGTGCAGGCGAAAATCTTCCAGGCGTCCACCAGTGAAGTCTACGGCGATCCGGACGTCCACCCGCAGCCCGAATCCTATCGCGGGAACGTCAACCCCATCGGCCCGAGGGCTTGCTACGATGAAGGAAAACGAGCCGCTGAAACGCTGTGCATGGATTATCGCCGCAGCAACGGCG
>CAYFQS010000224.1:0-6442 GCA_964345245.1 uncultured Planctomycetaceae bacterium
GCATTCGCGTTGATCCATGACCAGAGCATCAAGGAATCGTGGGGAATGAGGGGGTTGTGACGCTTGCGGCATGTCAGGGGTGGTATGCCGCAAGACACTACGCTCGGCCACGTCGCGCTCGTCCGCGGCGTGGCCTTTTACGTGGAAGGGCGGATTTGGACGGTTTGTCCCTCTCATCGCTGCGCCCCCCCCGTGCGGGGGACATGCGGGGGGGGAGGCCCGCCGCACGCCGCGCCATGTCCCCGGCCCTTTCTCGTGGGGCCGAACGCCGGTTGGCGTTCGCCGGTCGTGGCAGTAGAATCGACGCCATGCGGTGGAACGCGGGAATTGTGTTGTTGCTGGTCGCGCTGGCCCTGGTCAGTTGCTCGCGGCCCGGCGAGCGGCTGGGGCTGCAGTCGGCGAGCGAGATTCCGCCAATCGTCGCGACGGGCGGGCTCCGTCAGTACATCGGCTTCCGCGAGCCGGTCGTTCAGGCGGAAACCGACAGCAAGCCCATGCGGGTGCTGGTGCAGGCCAAGTCGCTGATCGGCGGGCATTCGTTCGACGCCCGTTACCGTTTTGAATTCCTCGATGACGACGGCGAGTTGCTTTGGAAGAGCCCGTGGGGATTCCAGCGCTTCGAGCCGCGGCAGACTTACATATTAGAGGGGGCGGCGACGGAGTCGGGGGCGGCGGGATGGCGGCTTTATCTCCAGCCGCTACGATGAGTTTGATCGCTCGCCTCCAAAATCATCACGCAAGATGCCTTGCTGAACGCTTACGGGCTGCTAAACTGTCCGAACCGTCGTGGGGCATCGACCGATGTCGGTGTAGCCGCGGAGGGCTGGGAGACGTATCCGGGAATGACGATTTCGTCGTGCGTTCTCAGAGGAAATCAATCGGTTAAGCGTCGTTCGGTCCGGGCAGACGGTGTCCGATCCGCCGAACGTACAAACACTCATCAACGGTTTTGAGGACCAGGAGTCAACCATGGCCAAGAACGAAGAAGAAAATCCGGTGGAAGGCGAGCAGATCGTGGAGCAGACGGCGCAGGAGCAGACCGGTCGCACGCAGGTCCGCCTTCGGGTGGATGAGCGTGGTTTGAACACGGCCTACGCCAACGCCTTCCGCAGCAACGCCACCGCGGAAGAGGTGATCATCGATTTCGGGCTGAACCTTGTGGTTCAGGGCCCGCAGCAGCAGCAACAACAACAACAGCAGCAGCAGGAAGGCCAGCAGCAGCAGGCCGAGATCCTTTTTCAGGCCAACAATCGGATCATCATGAACTATTACTCGGCGAAGCGCCTCGCGATCACGCTGGGTCAGTTGATCCGTCGCCACGAAGAGCAGTTCGGCGAGCTGAAGCTCAACGCCTCGGAGCGGGTGAGCGGCTGATCGCCCCGATCTGAGCGACGAGGTACAATCACGGCCGGTCGGCCGGGACCGCTGCGGTACGCCAGGCGATCCCGGTCGGCTGGCCGATTATCATGAGGTGGCGAATTGACCGATCCTCTACAATGGTCGGTGGAGTTCAGCGCCTCAAACGAAACGTACCCATGACGCAGCAGACGACCACCGCGGCTTCGCAACAACCGTCGCTGGCGGACCTTGTCGAGCATCTGAGCGCCTTCGAGGGCCCGCCGGAGCAGTTTCTGCTGCAACTGCTGGCGGTGCAGTGTCATGCGGCCACGGCGGAAGGCGGGGCGATTTTCCGGCTCGGGCCGAACGGCCAGGCCGAGGTCCTCGCGGTTTATCCCGAGATGGAGCAAGGGCACACGGCGCCGGTCTGGCTCGCCCAGGCCGCCGAAGCCGCCCCCGAAATCGCCCAGTCCGGTCAGGCCACCACCATGCCCCGCCAGGGCGGGGGCGAGCTCTACGGTCAGAATCCCAATCAGCATCTGATTCTCGTGCCCGTCCGAGGCGGCGGCGGGGTGCGCGGCGTCAGCGCCTTTCACGTCCAGGCCGACGACCCCGCGATGCTCTCGCTCTGTCGTGAGCGGCTGGAACTGACCATCTCGCTGCTCAGCTTGTACGAGATGCGGCTGACGCTCCAGCAGCGTCGCGGGGACATGCAGCGCCTGCGCCAGTCGATGGAAGTGCTGGCGACGGTCAACGAACAGCGGCGGATGAAGGCGGCCGCCATGGGCTTCTGCAACGAGATCGCCAGCCGGTTCAACGCCGAACGCGTCTCGTTCGGCGTGCTCAAGGGCCGGTACTGCAAGCTCATCGCCCTCAGCCATACCGAGAAATTCACCCGCAAGATGCGGCTGGTGCAGGACATCGAATCGGCGATGGAGGAATGCCTCGACCAGGATTTCGAGGTGATCTACCCGCCCATGGCCGAAGCGACTTACGTCTACCGGGCTGCCGGCGAACTGTCGAAGCGCCATGGTCCGATCGCCGTCTGCGCCCTGCCGATCCGCCGGGAGGGCGAGGTCGAAGGCGTCGTGCTCATCGAGCGCAGCATCGACGAACCGTTCACCATGGACGAGGTCGAGTCGATCCGGCTGACCGTGGACCTCTGCGCTCCGCGGCTGCTCGATCTGCACGAAACGGACCGGTGGTTCGGGGCCCGGCTGGCCCACAACGCGCGGAAGTGGACGGCCCTCGCCGTCGGCCCGCGGTACACGTGGGTGAAGCTCGCCGCGATCGGCGTGCTGGCCGCGATCCTGTTCCTCCTCTTCGCACGGGGAACCTACCGCGTCGACGGCGGGTTCGAGATCCAGGCTACCAAACGCCAGGTCATCCCCGCGCCGTTCGAGGGCTATCTCAACGAAGTCAACGTCCGCCCCGGCGACCGCGTGATCGCGGGGCAGACGGTCCTGGCCGGTCTCGATACGTCGGAGCTGCTGTTGCAGCGCGCTTCGGCACGGGCCGAACTCGTCAGCTACCTCAAGGAAGCCGACATCGCCATGCGCGACGGCGAGACGGTGGAGCGGCAGATCGCCGAGGCGAACGCGGAGAAGACCCGCGCCGAAATCCGTCTGCTCGAGTACAAGATCAACCAGTCCGACCTGCGCTCGCCGGTCAGCGGCGAGGTGCTCACCGGCGATCTGGAGCGAGAACTCGGCGCGCCGGTGCAGACCGGCGACGTGATGTTCGAGGTCGCCCCGATCGAGTCGCTACGGGCGGAGATCGCCGTGCCCGAGGACGAGATCGTCGACGTGCTCAAGGAGGTCCGCGAGCGGCGGAAGATCATCGCCGAGGCCCGGACGCGCCTCGAAGCGTTGAACGACGAGCAGCTCCGCCGGCGCATCGAGCAGCTTGACGAAGTGCCGGTGATGGACCAGGTCACGCGGAAGGCGATGATCACAGCCCTCCTGCCCGATCCGGAGCCGGTGACCGGCCATCTCGCGACGGCGGCGCATCCCGGGCTTTACATCCCCTTCGAGGTCGAGCGGATCAATCCCGTGGCCGAGGTCGTGGATCAGCAGAACGTATTCAAGGTCCGGGTGCGGTTCCTGCCCAGCCCCGAGTGGAAGCAGGCCCAGCAGTGGATGAAGACGGGGATGAAGGGCATCGCCAAGATCGACATCGGCGAGGCGAGCTACGCCTGGATCTGGACACGCAAGCTCGTTAACTGGATTCGTATGAAGCTGTGGATATAGGCCGAGTGACAACCGACGCCGTGGGCCCCGACCCAACCCTCCCCCACGCGCACGCTTTGCTCGCGGCAGGGAAGGGCGATTCGCGGAACGCGCGGCGTGGAGCGAGATGGTGAGTCATGCCTGTTGATCGCCCGACATTCAGCGAGTCCTGGTACCGGGTCAAGCACCTGAAGCCCCGGCTTCGGGCGACGATCCAGACCTACCGCCAGCACTACCGCGGCGACATGTGGTACGTGGTGCGCGATCCGTCGAACAACCAGTTCTTCCGGCTCTCGGATGCGGCGTATCACTTCATCGGCCTGCTGGACGGGCGGAAGAGCGTGGAAGAGGCGTGGCACCTGGCCAACGATCACCTCGGTGACCGGGCGCCCACCCAGAACGAAGCGATCCACCTGCTCGGCCAGCTCTACACCTCGAACCTGCTTCAGGCCGACCTGCCCGCGGATACCGAGGGCATGTTCGAGCGCTACCGCAAGCGGGTCCGCCGCGAGGTCGGCGGGTACATGATGAACCTGCTGTTCGCCCGGATTCCCATCTGGGACCCGGACGCGGTGCTCGACCGCTGGATTGGCGCGGTGGGCTGGATCTTCTCGTGGGTCGGGTTCGTGCTGTGGCTGGCCATCCTCGCGGTGGGCGGATACTTTCTGATCGGCCGGGCGGATGAATTGCTCGAAGCGGCCGACCCCCAGGCCCTGCTGCAGTGGGAGAACCTGATCCTGCTGTACGTCGGCTTCGCCTTCATCAAGCTCTTCCACGAGCTCGGCCACGGCTTCGCGTGTAAGAAGTTCGGCCGGGACGCCGGCTCCGGCGGCGAGGTGCACACGATCGGCATCATGTTCCTCGTGTTCATGCCCGTGCCCTACGTCGACGCCTCCAGCGCCTGGGCCCTGCGGAACAAGTGGCACCGGGCGATCATCGGGGCGGCGGGCATTTTCGTCGAACTCGCCGTCGCCGCCCTCGCCGGCGTGGTGTGGGCCAATACTTCGCCCGACTCGCTGGTCAACGCGATCTGCTACAACATGATGTTCATCGCGTCGGTCTCCACCATTCTCTTCAACGGCAACCCGCTGCTGCGATTCGACGGTTACTACATCCTCTCCGACATCCTGGAGATTCCGAATCTCTATCAGCGCAGCAAGGATTACCTTTACTACCTGGTCAAGAAGTACGTGTACGGCGTGCGGCGGCCGCGGAACCCGGCCCAGACGTTCGGCGAGCGGATCTGGCTGTTCATCTACGCCATCGCCGCCGCCATCTACCGCGTGATCATCTTCGTCGGCATCTTCATCTACGTTTCCAGCGTGTTCTTCGGGCTGGGCATCCTCCTCGCCCTCGTCGGGCTGGTCTCGTGGATCGGCATGCCGCTGGGCAAGTTCGTGAAGTACCTGGCCACCAACGACGAGCTGAACCGCACCCGCACCCGGGCGGTGCTCACCACCGTCGGGTTCGTGGTGCTGCTTGTCGCGGGCATCGGGCTGATCCCCGCCCCGGACTACGACCGGGCGGACGGATTCATCGAGGCCCGGCGGTTCACCATCGTGCACATGGGGGCGGATGGATTCGTTGATTCGGTGCTGGATTCGGGCCGGCCGGTTTCAAAGGCAGGCGGGACGCTCGTCTCGGCGGACAACGTCGAGCTTCGCACCATGGCCGAACGCCTCGAAGCGGACCTGCGGATCGCCACCGCCCGTCGGCGGGCGTCCCGCAGCGAAGACATCGCCCTCGCCCAGGCCCTCGGCGAGCGGATTGGCGCGCTCCGGGAGCAGATTCAACTGACCAACCGGCGGCTAGAGGACCTGACGCTCGAACCGCCGGCCAGCGGGACATGGGTCTCGCCCGAGGCCGAGCAATTCAAGGGCGCCTTCGTGCCGCGCGGTCAGCAACTCGGGCTGATCATCTCGCTCGACGACCTGCTCGTGCGGGTGACGACGGACCAGCATCTCGGGCCCCGGCTGAACCGGGAGGTCGGCGAGGGGGCGACGGTCGAGATGAAGCTTCGCAATCGGCCGGATATCGAACTCAAGGGCGAGGTGGAAAAGATCTTCCGCGCCGCCCAGTTGCAACTGCCGTCGCCGGCGCTGTCCACGGTGGCGGGCGGATCGATGCGGATCGACACCTCGGACCAGAGCGGGGCGAAGGCGGCCGAGCCGTTCTTCGAAGTCTGGATCGACCCCGAAGTGACCGACCTGCACGAGGCGGAACTGCTCAACGGCCAGCGGGTGGTGGTCCGGTTCCGGATGCCCGACAAACCGCTCGGCCGGCAATGGTGGCTGGCGCTCCGCCAGCTCGTCCAGGAACGCTTCGGCCTCTGATCGTCCATCGGTAACGTCCATGCCCGTTCAGCTTAAGCCACAGACCGACCAGGCGCCGCTGCCGAACGAAAACCGCGGCGGCACGCGAGCCCGAGCCGGGGGCCCGGCCCCGCCGGCCGCGCCGGTGCCGAGCGGCTTGTGGCGGATGCTCGCCAGCCACTCGCGACCTGCGGAGTCGCGGAAGTTGCCCAAGGGCATCGACGCGATCTGGGACATCGGTCTGGGCAAGGCCCAGAACCTGTTGCCCCGTCGCACCCGCTATCTCCGCCGGGCCGAGCGAATCCTCCGATTTGACACCGAACTCAGCGAACTGAGCGACGCCCGCCTGCGGGAGCGGGCCCTGGAGCTGCGCGATACCTTTCGCCTCGGTCGGGAGACGAAGCGCGACATCGATGAGGCCTTCGCGGTGACCCGCGAGGCCGCGTGGCGAACGCTCGGCATGAAGCCGTACAAGGTCCAGGTCGCCGCCGCCATCGCCCTCGATCGCGGCTGCATCTGCGAACTGGCGACCGGAGAAGGCAAGACGCTCTCGGCGACGATGCC
>CAYFQS010000225.1:0-6432 GCA_964345245.1 uncultured Planctomycetaceae bacterium
TCGATGCCGCCCCTTCGGACATGGACGCCAGCGGCTTCACGACCTTCAAGGTCGTTCCCGAGCCGGCGTCGCTGGCGCTGCTGGGCGGCGGGCTGTTGATGGTTTCGCGGCGGCGCAAGTGACACGAACTTTTTCGCGGCGGGCCGGGCGACCGGCCCGTCGCGCTTTGCGCGATGATGTTTTCTCAGTAGTCCCCCCCGGCCCGTCGTGCACCCGCGGCGCACGGAAGCCCACGCACCGGGACAGCAATGGTCTACTTCCCTGACGCCACGTCTGGCGCGGGGGATCGGCCGCGAAGGCCCGGATGAGTTCTTCTTCGTCTAAAAGCAATTCACGGGCGACTTCGAGTTCACCTCACGGATCGTCGGCAAGCGGAACCCGGACGTGCAGGCCGGGCTGATGGTGCGGGAGAGTCTGATGAATGAAGGGGGGCAAGGTCGGGCTCGAACCGACCTTCGACCGTGGCGTAGCCAACGTGATCTTGAGCGTTTCATCTCACTCTTCGAGGACTTGCACCTGGCCCGGGTCTTCGATCGTGATCTCCGGCGCTCCGCGGTACATCTCCGGCGTGCCGCGGACGAGGATCGTCTTGCCGGTGAGACCGGACCCGTTCTCTCCGCCGAACTTCTCTGCCATCAGGCCGTAGAGCCGCGGAAAGTAGATCGCGTTGAAGCCGGTGTTCCTCGGGGCGCCTTCGAAGAAGATTTTGAACACCTTGCCGGTATCGCTGGTCTGGGCCTCGCGCACCGTGCCTTTGACCTCGATGTACGGTGGGGCGTCGGACTCGGCGAGGGCGCGAAGTTGCCCGGTCTGCGTGGCGTCGAACGACTGGTCCACCTCGATGGAGACGTTCGGGTCCTGCGACGGGCCGAACTCTTTCGGCGGAATGAGCTTGGCGTCCTTGCCGCGCGGCAGCGGCCGGGCGGGATAGAGCGCCAGTTCTCCGGTGGGGGCGGGGGAGGCGGCGGTGGGGCTTGCCCCGGGCGGAGGGCTGGTGAATCGGTCCCGCAGGGCGAGGCCCAGCATCACCGCGAGGATTAAAACGATCAGCAGCAACAGCACCGAGTTGCGCCGGGTGTGCTTGACGATTTCTCTCTGGTGTTCATCCATGGCAGGATGGTCCGGGAACGGAGCACGCCGGTCAAGTGCGGGCGGGGTTAGAAGGGGATGAGGGGCAGGTCAAACCGGACGCCGAAGGCGAAGCGCAGCGCGGAACCCGAAGTCGGAAAAATTGTTCAGATGGGCGGGTTTGCTTCCGCTATACTGATCTGCCCATGGAGACGCGCCGAGCCAGGTCGACGTTGCGGTCACTTTGCAGAAATATCGGATTCACCTTGATCGAGCTGTTGGTCGTGGTGGCGATCATTGCGATGTTGATCAGCATTCTGCTGCCGACACTCAAAGAGGCGCGTCAAGCGGCGCGGGAAGTGGCGTGCGGATCGAACCTGCGACAGCACGGCGTGGCCCTCTCGGCCTACCGGGCCTCGGCGGCGGGGTTCTACCCGCTGTTCGGCGGCGAGCCGTCCTGGGACCACGTCGGCCGATTCATCAGCCCCCAGCTCCTGCCGTTCAAAACTCATCACGCCCCGGCGTACGCCGACGACTACATGGACAGCAGCTTCGGCGAGCCACAGTCGCAGCTCGCCCCGGCCTTCTACTGCCCCACCGTCGACTGGTCCGGCTACCCGACGATCTTCTTCAAATGGCCCGGCGTGTTTCGGCTCAATCGGCCGCTCGACGTGAACGGCGGCGCGGGCTACGCCTTCTGGAC
The DNA here is from genome assembly GCA_964345245.1 of uncultured Planctomycetaceae bacterium. Taxonomy (GTDB): domain Bacteria; phylum Planctomycetota; class Phycisphaerae; order Phycisphaerales; family Zrk34; genus CAYFQS01. The sequence continues at coordinate 1,772 of CAYFQS010000225.1, forward strand.
CGGCCGAAAGATGCACGAGTCCACCCACTCCAACCTCGATACCATCCGCCGTCGCAGCGACGACCGCACCGTCATCGCCAGCGACCTGGTCACCCGCAACACGTGGGACAACGGGGAGTGGTCGGGCAAGTACGGCAACACCCGCAACAGCACCACGTACGCGTGGTTCAACCCCCACTTCGATTACAACTGCCAACGCGAGCTCAAAGCCACGGCCAACCAGCTCATGGGCGATGGACACGTCGCCCGGTTCGAGACGCCGCAGGCCAGCAGACTGCTCAACTGGGGACATCTGAGCTGGTATCTCGACGCGGAACTGCTCGGCCCGAAATCGTCGGTCGATAACGGGAAGTACATCGCGGCGGTGCGGTAGTCAGTAGTCACCGGATGCCGAACCCACAAGGTGGCTTCGATCCCCGCCATGGACGTCGTGCGCGGGCGCCCACGACGCCCATGGCCGGGCTTGATCCCACTTCTGTGACATGAGACGACAACTCGCTACGCTGGGGTGATGTACGAATGGTGGGTGCTGGTTGTGATCGCCGTGGTCGGGTTGTTTGCCGGCGCGCTGGGCGGGATGCTCGGCGTGGGCGGCAGCGTGATCATGATCCCCGCGCTGGTGATGCTCTTCGGCCAGGGACCGGCCGAGCCCGGTATGGCCGGCGGCAGCGAACGGCTCAACCAGCACCTCTACCAGGCGGCGGCGATGATCGTGAACGTCTGCGTGCTCCTGCCCGCGACGGTCCGACATTACCGGGCCGGCGCCGTGCTGACCCGCGTGGCGGGTCGCATCATCCCCGCGGCGATCGCGGCGATCGTGCTTGGCGTGGCGGCGAGCAATCTGCCCGTCTTCGGCGGGTCCGGCGGCGCCCTCTGGCTCGGCCGCGTGCTCGGCGTGTTCCTCATCTACGTGATTTACGTCAACGTCCGTCGGCTGCTCGACGACCGGCGCAACGGCGGTGAGCAACTCGAGACCGCGGTGGTGACGCTGCGGCGCACGTCGGCGGTGGGTGGATCGATGGGATTCGTGGCGGGGCTGATGGGCATCGGCGGCGGGGCCCTCGCGGTGCCGCTGCAGCAGGTGCTGCTGCGGCTGCCGCTGCGCAACGCCATTGCCAACAGTGCCGCGATCATCTGCTTCTCCGCCGCCATCGGGGCGGCGATGAAGAACGCCACGCTCGCCCAGCACGGCTTGTCGTGGATCGACAGCATCCTCATCGCGGGACTGCTCGCCCCCAGCGCGATCGCCGGCGGGTGGATCGGGGCGAGGTTGACCCACGCCCTGCCGCTGCGGACGGTGCGGATCGGGTTCATCCTGCTGATGACGGCCGCGGCGTGGAAGATGCTGGCGGTGGTGTAGGTGCATCCGGGGCTTCGTCGCGCGCTGGCGCTTCCTCCTCAGCCCGCGGCTTTTCGCCCGGAGGCCCAAGCCGAGGGCTGAGGTGCCGGCGTCAGCCGGCGACGAAGCCCCGGATGCCCCCGCTGGCAGCCGCATGTCCCCTCACTGCCACGTTGACATGCCGGATCAGGGCCTGAGACCCACCCGCCAATCGACCATTCCTGCAAGTTACTAACTCTGGGAGACTTACCACAAGGCTTGTCACGTGTCCGCCCCTCCGCCGCTGGCACGGGGCTTGCCTCTAATGAGGCGGTTGTCGGGGGCTGGACGTAATTACATCCCCAAAGTTAGACGCGTATTCACCACTGTCAGGAGGTAACGCAACATGGCCGCAAAGGTACTGGCCTTCGACGCAGAAGCGAGGCAATCCCTGCTCAAAGGCGTGGAGAAACTAAGCCGCGCCGTCCGGAGCACCCTCGGGCCGCGAGGCCGCAACGCCGTGCTCGACAAGAGCTGGGGCGGACCGACCGTCAGCAAGGACGGCGTGACCGTCGCCGAGGAAGTCGAGCTTCGCGACAAAAACGAAAACCTGGGCGCCAAGCTGGTCAAGGAAGCGGCCAGCCAGACGTCCGACAAGGCCGGCGACGGCACCACCACATCGACCGTCCTCACCGAGGCCCTGTTCCGCGAGGGACTGCGGCAGGTGACGGCGGGGTCCGACGCCAACGCCCTGGTCCGCGGCATGAAGAAGGCCGTGGGCGCCGTGGTGGATCGCATCGCCAAGCTCTCGAAGCCCATCGACGTGAGCGACAAGGGCCAGATCGCCAACGTAGCGACCATCTCCGCCAACAACGATTCCGACATCGGCAAGATCATGGCTGACGCGTTCAGCAAGGTCGGCCGCGATGGCGTGATTACCGTTGAGGAAGGCAAGGGGCTGGAGACCTACGTCGACGTCGTCGAGGGCATGCAGTTCGACCGCGGCTACCTGTCGTCGAACTTCGTCACCGACGCCGACAACATGACCGTGGACCTCGAGAAGGCCCTGGTGCTGGTGCACGAGGACAAGATTTCGAGCGTTCAGAAGCTGGTGCCGTTGCTGGAGAAGGTCCAGAAGGCCGGCCGGCCGCTGCTGATCATCGCCGAGGAGGTCGAGGGCGAGGCCCTCGCGGCGCTGGTGATCAACAAACTTCGCGGCGTGGTGCAGGTCTGTGCGGTCAAGGCCCCGGGCTACGGCGAACGTCGCAAGGCCATGCTCCAGGACATCGCGGTGCTCACCGGGGCGGATCCGATCATGAAGGACCTCGGGGTCGAACTCGACAAGATCGAACTCGGCCAGCTCGGCGTGGCGAAGAAGGTCGTCGTCGACGCCGACGAGACCACCATCGTGGAAGGCGCCGGCGAGACCGAAGCCATTCAGGGCCGCATCAACCAGATTCGCAGTGAGATCGAAACGACCACGAGCGATTACGACCGCGAAAAGCTTCAGGAGCGGCTGGCGAAGCTGGCCGGAGGCGTGGCGCAGATTTACGTCGGCGCCGCGAGCGAAGCCGATGAAAGAGAAGAAGGCCCGCGTCGAGGATGCCCTGCACGCCACGCGGGCGGCCGTCGAAGAAGGCATCGTGGCCGGCGGCGGGGTCAGTTTCGTTCGCGCCGTCGCGGACGTCGAGAAGCTCGAACAGACGCTGAGCGGCGACGAGGCGATCGGCGCCCAGATCGTCGCCGCCTCCCTTCACGTGCCACTCGAAACCATCGCCAACAACGCCGGCGTCAAGGGCTCGGTGGTGGTCAACAAGGTCGCGGCCGGCAAGGGCAGCTTCGGCTACGACGCGCTCAAGCTCGAGTACGGCGACCTGCTCGAGAAAGGCATCATCACCCCCGCCAAGGTCGACCGCATCGCCATCGAAAACGCCAGTTCCGTCGCGACGCTCCTGCTCACCACCGACTGCATGATCACCGAACTCCCGTCTGATGAAGACGAAGAAGCCGGCGGCATGCCCGGCGGCGGCATGGGTGGTATGGGCGGCATGGGTGGCATGGGCGGCATGGGCGGCATGGGTGGCATGGGTGGCATGCCCGGCATGATGTAATCCATCGCCCGAGTGACCTGAACATCCGGCCGGCCTCGTGAACCGCCGGCTGACTCCAACGAGCATTCAACCGTTAGACGCGGAGAACACAGACTATGAAAATCAAGCCCCTTGAAGATCGCGTATTGGTCAAGCCCTCCGAGGCCAAAGAGAAGACTTCGGCCGGCATCTTCCTGCCAGAGTCGGCCAAGGAGAAGCCGATGCACGGCAAGGTCGTGGCCGTCGGCCCCGGCAAAGTCAACGAAGAAGGCGAGCGCAACGCTCCCCAGGTCAAGAAAGGCGACCTCGTCGTGTACGGCAAGTATGCCGGCACCGAAGTCGAAGTCGACGGCGATGACCACGTGATCCTGCGGGAAAGCGAACTGCTCGCCGTACTGGATAAGTAACCAATCGGCGTCCCGGGCCGCCGGCACGCCGCTGAAACCGAACTGAAGGCCAACGAGAAGAGGACAACACAGCCATGGCCAAGCAATTCATGTACGACAACGACGCTGCGATCGAGCTCAAGAAGGGCCTCGATCAACTGGCGAAGGTCGTGTCGGTCACCATGGGCCCCACGGGCCGGCACGTGATCATGCAGAAATCCTACGGCTCACCGTCCGTGACCAAGGACGGGGTGAGCGTCTCGAAGGAAGTGGAGCTGAAGAGCCCCTTCGAGAACATGGGCGCGAAGATGGTCAACGAGGTGGCGAAGAGAACGGCCGACAAGGCCGGCGATGGCACCACCACCGCGACCGTACTCGCCCGGGAGATCTTCACCCAGGGCCTGCGGCACGTGACCGCCGGGGCGAACCCGGTGGCCCTGCAGCGCGGCATCCTGAGCGCCGCCGACGCCGCGGGCGACGCGATCACCGATCTCGCCTCCAAGTGCAAGGGCAAGGAAGACCTGCGGAAGGTCGCCACCGTCTCGGCGAACAGCAACACCGAGATCGGCGAGATCATCGCCGAGGCGATCGACAAGGTCGGCGCCGAGGGCGTGGTCGAAGTCGAGGAAGGCAAGGCCTCCGAAACGCACCTGGAATACGTCGAAGGCATGGCCTTCGATAAGGGCTACCTCTCGCCCTACTTCATGACCGACAGCAACACCCAGGAAGCGGTCCTGGAAGACTGCCTGATCCTCATCCACGAGAAGAAGATCAGCAACCTGCCCGACCTGCTGCCCCTGCTGAACAAGGTCGCCAGCACGAGCCAGCCGCTGCTGATCATCGCCGAGGACGTGGAGAACGAGGCCC
>CAYFQS010000226.1:0-6407 GCA_964345245.1 uncultured Planctomycetaceae bacterium
CGGCATCACCGAGGTCGAAAAGCGGGCCGTGCGCGACTCGGCCGAGCACGCCGGGGCAAACCAGAATGTAGTCGCGGTCACGCAGCGACCGATCGCTGATATCGGAGAGCACCGATGAATAACGTATGGAGCTGGGTCAAGTCGAATCCCGTCGCGGTGATCTGCCTGATCATCATTATCCTGGCCGCCATCTCCTTCTACTGGCCCATTCAGGTGCAGTCGACGGAGTTCAAGGAACGCATGGCCGACCGCGCTACCGACCTGCGCCAGATCGAACAGTACTTCCGCACCAGCATCACCGTTCCCGCGGAAGACCCCGACGATCAGCCCCAGCAGGTGAACATCCCGGTCAAGGAAGCGGACATCGAGAAGCTCCGGAACCTCTACGAGGACATGAGCGATCAGTACACGGGGATTTTTGACTACGCGGTGGAATCGAACCGGGCGGGCCACGACCCGATGCTGCCCGGGCTGTTCCCCGAGCCGGAGGACGCGGCGAAGCCCTTCCTGGCCCGGTCGGCCTATCGGGAGGCGTTCAACAACCCCGAGCCGGAGCCGGGCTCCCCGCCGGGGCTGTACCAGTTGCTCGACACCGGCACGCCGCCTACGGAAGAGACGGTGCAGAACCTGCTCAGCCAGATCGAGGAGAGCTACAAGAACCGCACCTTCCCGCCGCTGACGAGTCTGACCGACGAACAAACCGCCGAGCTTCGCGGGCGGCAGGCGGAGAAACTGCTGGAGCTTTACCGGTCGCGGGCGAGTCGGATTCACGTCTACGCCTCGCCGGAAATCTTCCAGATCGGCGAGTGGTCGCGCCCGGGGCCCCGGCCCGAACTGTTCGACGTGTGGGAGGGTCAGCTTCAGCTCTGGATTCAGCAGGACCTGGTGACCGCGATACGGATCGCCAACGAGATCGACACCGATCCCAACGCGTCGGTCATCGAACAGCCGATCAAGCAGATTCTCGCGATGGGCGTCATGCCGGATTACATCGGCGTGCCCCAGGGCGGGTTCCCGGAGCCGGTCAGTCAGGACACCGACCAGGATATCAAGGACGACTTCACCATCTCGCCGACCGGTCGGCGGTGCTGTTCGCTGTACGACGTCCGGCACGCCACGCTGTCGCTCATCGTCGACAGCGCCCGGATTCCCGAAGTGGTCAACGCCGTGGGGCAGGTCAACTTCATGACCGTGATCAACGCCGAGGTCTCTGAAGTCGACGAGTACGTCAAACTCCGGGCCGGCTACTACTTCGGCAACGTGGACGTGATCCAGTTGGACCTGACGATCGAGACGATCTGGCTTCGCAAGTGGACCGCGGGGCACCCCACGGAAGAAGAGGCGGAAACGCTTGGCGAAGAGTTCGAGCCGGGGCTGATGCCGGACGCGGTGCGGGTGCACCTGGGCATGGAGCCGCGAGACCCCGACTTCGTTCGGGAGACCGACGGCGATCGCCGCATGCCGAGCGGCGGCATGGAACCGGGCATGTATCCCGGGGGCGGGCCCCCCATGGGCTCGCAGTGATCGACCGGCGATGATCGTCCCGTGACTTAACCCCCCATTGAGGGCAGACGTATGAAGCTCAAAAACGTCAAACCGATCGAGAAACACCTGGAGAAGGCGATCCTCGGCATCACCGTGGTCTTCGCCCTGTTCATCGCCTACGTGTACCTTCTGGGCAACCCGCATGAGGTGAACCTCGGCCAACAGACGGTCGGCCCGGATGAGGTGGAAGACCTGATCTTCGATCAAGCGAAGCGGCTCGATATGGCCCTGGGCAGCGAGAAGCCCTCGCCGCAGCTCGACGTGAACATCCCGAACTACACCGAGAATTTCGCCGGCCGGCATCGCACGCTGCTGATGAGCCAGCCGCGATTCATGGCGATGAACGTGCCGGCCAAGATCGGCCGGATCGACCGGGACGTCACGGACCGGCCCTTCGCCGTGCCGCAGGTTCCGTCGCCGCGGGTCGTCGCCGCCGAAGCCGAACTCGGCACGCTCGCCTTCGAACAGGTCCAGCAGCAGGCCGAGTTGATCGAGGCGATCGGCCCGGAGCCGCCGTTCGACGTGGCGTGGGTCTCGCTGCTCGGGCAGTTCAACATGGCGCAGATGCTCGAGGAATTGACCAAGGACACGGGCGACGCCGAGCCGCTGCCGGATGAATGGTGGCGGAACACCTTCGCCCTCGCGGACATCGTGGTCGAGCGGGAGGAATGGGTCGACGGCCAATGGACGAACCGCGGGGTTCTCCCGCCCCTGCCGGGCCGAGTTGAGTTGCGTGAGTTTCTGGATGCCGAGGACCCCCAGCAGGCCGTCGAGGTGCTGCGACAGGTGTTCGAAAATCAGGCCGAGATTGTGCAGCCCGAGTTCTACCAACTCGCGTCGGGCGTGTGGGAGCCGCCGCTCGCCCCGAGCGAGCAAGAAGAGCTGCTCGACGAAGACGGGCTGACCGAGATGGAGCAGATCCAGAAGTTGCAGAAGAAGATTCAGCGCAAGCAACTGGAAGTGCAGCAGTGGCAGACGCGGATCGAGAAGCTGAGGAATCGCGGCAGCACTCGTTCGCGCCCTCGCGAGCGGGCCGAACCTCAGATGGGCCCCGAGGGCATGATGCCGCCGGACATAGGCGGGCGGGCGTCGCAGCGCACCACCACCACGCGCCGGCCGAGCACCCGCACCGAGTTGCTCGAACAGCGACTGCAGAAGGCCCGGAACGAACTGCAGGAACTGCGGGAACAACTGCAGGAGCTGACCGGCCGGGATGGGGCGACGCGCCCCCGCGCGGGCGAGCGGCAGCGGACCACCATGCCCGATCTTCCCGCGGGCGGATACGGCGCCGAAGAGATGTGGAGCGGCGGCATGATGCCCCCCGGCGCCGAAGGCATGCCCATGGGCCCGGACATGCAGCGCGGCGGACGCGGCGACCGCGAGCGCGGCGACCGCGCCCTGTTCCTTTCAATGGAAACGGTGGACCTCTGGGGACACGATCTCCAGGCCGAGCCCGGCGAGGTGTACCGTTACCGCATGAAGGTGCGCGTGATCAACCCGCTCTATCGGCAGGAGCGCCTGCCCGAGGAGCAGCGCGAGCAGTACGCCGGCCAGTTCACCCTCGAAAGCGACTGGTCCGACTGGTCGGAGCCGGTCGAAGTGCCGAAGATGCAGCACTTCTTCCTGACTTCGTCGGCTTCGAATATGCGCCAGGGCACGATCGAGGCGTGGAAGTACGTCAACGGCGCCTGGCAGCGGGCGGAGTTCCGCGTGAGTCCGGGCGATCCGATCGGTCGACCGAGAGACCTCGAAGTCGAGTACGGCCGCCAGGCCGTCACCGTCGATTTCTTCACCGGCAACTATGTCGTCGACTTCGACTTCAACTACCTCGTGCCCGCCCAGTTCGGCGGGCTGTCCCGGAAGACCACCCGCATGCTCTTTTTCAATATTGACGGCCGGGAGATGGGCGTGCGGGTTCTCGACGAAGATCGCCGGAACCCGCTTCGCGAGGAACTCGAAGTCCGCCAGCAGATGGCCGCCAGCGCCGACATGCGGTAAGTCCCCCGCCGGGCCCGCCTCGCTTCAGCGAGTGCGGGAGCAGCATTACGGGCCCGCCTCGCTTCAGCGAGTGCGGGATTCATACAGCTCCGAAAATTCCGCCCCCAACACTGACCCTGGCAAAGTGCAGGATCGGGCGCCGTGGGCAGGCGCGATCGCGACAGCGGGTGGACCTTCCCCCCGCCCGGGCGGGCACGGACACGCATCGACGAGAATTCTCCGACTCGTATAACTCTTTCCCATGCTTGGAACGCGCCCCGCTGAAGCGGGGGCGCCGATGAGCGGCCGGGGCGGACGCGGGTGGCTTGATCAGAGCCGCGCCTGTAAGGAAGCGGTCCGCCGACCCGATCGTGGCCGTTGCCTGCGGTCGCCCGGGGAGCGACCTTGCGGGTCTGGGTTTCCCGTGCGGGCGCGGAGTTCGGTCGATCGCCACACGCGCCAGTCCGAGCCGGGCTGTGTCAGCCCGGTGTTCGCGCAGCCGCCTCCATGGCGGCGAGTGAACCTCTTCCGGTCGGGATTCATCGCCGCTCGGGATCGACCCTCGCGGCGATACCGGACTCACAGAGTCCGGCTCTGATTGACGCGAGCGGAGCAGATGCCAAGCCAAGCTTTCCGGATTCGTATGACTGTGTCACCACCCGGCGCGCGCCCAGTTGATGGGGGGGTGTAGTGTTCGGCATCGGCACACCCCGCGCCCTGCCCGGCATAGCGCGCCTCGCCCCCGCCGTCGCCGAGATCGACGCCGATCGGCTCATTCACGCATTCGTCGACCAGCAGCCGCAGCCCTGTCCGGCCCCCGCCGATGCACTATCGCTCGAACCCGAAGTCCAGAAGCACGTGGTTGCCACCGCGCCAGTCCGGGTGGAAGCTGTGGCCGACCCCCTCAATGACGCTACGGCCCATGCCCAAGTCCTGGAACTTGCCACCGTCGTCGTTCACGCGGTAGCTGAACTTCACGGTGCGCCCGGCGTCACGCTTGCGCTTGACGTGTGGCAACTCCGACCACGGAATCGCGGCCTCCACGAAACGCAGGTTGCCCTCGTACCAGATCTTCAGCTTCCCCTCGGTGACCGGGCCTTCGGCTGGATGCTCCGGCTGACGCGGGTAGTAGTGCTTGCGCGGAAGCTTCGGCGTCTGCATCCGCCAGATCTCCGTGCCCCCGCCGTACTCCTCGGCCACAGGGTTCAGCGCATACTCGTAGTCGATGCTGTCGTAGCCGGTGAAACGCATGGGAATACCCGGCAGCGTCGCCAGTTGCTTCGGGTCCTCTCCCAGCGGCAGGGCGTTGAACCCGATCATCACGTTGTCGAACCATGGCGGCCCGCTCGGCAGCAACGGCGAACGTCGATAACTGAACCGCCGCACGCCCTCCGGCCAGTGCCATGCCTCCAACTCAGCCGACCGCTTCTTCTTCGCGTAGCTGATCTCGGGATAGAACGCCGCATCCTCGTCACGCTCGGCGAAACGCACGGTGCCCGGGTGCTTTGAGGAATCGACGATCTTCGCCGCGAAGTAGAAGTATTCGTCGTCGTGGGCCACATACCCGATCGCCGCGCCGGGCTCGGCGTCGGCGTCGAGCTTCTCGAAGGGCAGCCACATCTGCTCGGTCAGCGTCGCCCCGCCGCTCTCGCCCGGCACAATCGATTGCGGCAGCACGCCCCGCCAGTCGTCCAGCTTCCCGTCCACCGCGATCGTCCGCCGGCTGACCCAGTTCACGTGCATGTCCTCGTGGTGCACAGCGCGGCCGTCGCGCCCGGCGTCGAACACCACGCTCAGCGGATAGGTGTTGTCCGCCCGCGCCTCCCCGCCCGTGACCTTCACGTCCACCCACGTCTGCCGGCGGGGCGTCAGCGTCAACTCCTGCGGATGTGAAACCTCCAGCCCGCCCAGCTTCACCGTCAGCTCGCCGCTCACCGGCCGCTCCAGCACGTTGGTCATCCGAAGCCGGAGCGTCGGCTCGCGGTCGATCGGTTCGGTCATGTCGTGCGGAATGATCTCGGCCGGCTCGATGCCCTCCACCCGCGCTTCACGCAACGCCTCGATCAGGCGCTCGAAGCTGCCCGGCTTGTCCGGGTCGGCGCGCAGGAAATAGCCCTGCCCCGCCAGTGGAATCTCGATCGTATCGCCCGAAGACGGCACCGCATTGCCGTAGTAATCGTAAAGCTGAAACGCGCCTTCCCCGGCGTCGATCGTCAGCTTCGCACCCTCGAAAAACTGATCCTCGCGGAACTCCTGCAGCAACTGGCGCCGCTTGGCCTTCTCGTCGCCCGCCAGCTTCAGCAACTGCTCGGTGATGCCCCGTTCCCCAGCCACCTCCTTCGCGCTGCGCACGGTGCTCAGCAGCAACTTGTCCGCCACGCGGTGGAAGACCTCGCTCAGGTCGCCGACCACGACCACGGTGCCGTCGTCCGGATTGCTCTCGAGGCCCTCGAAGACGAACACCCACGGCAGGCCGTGGTGGAACAGAATCTCCCGGAACGACCGATCGCCGATGAAGTGCTGGCTGGCCGAGTAGACCGCGGCGAGCGGACGCGACTCGAGCGGGCGGACCACTTTCTCCACGCCCTGCTCGGTGTGGATTCGGTCGTGGAAGACGCGGCCGTGGCTACGGTCAGAGATCGCCACACGCACCAGCGAGCCCATCACCCGGTCGTAGCCCGCCGCTCGCGTCGCCGCCACCATCGCCAGGTAACGGTCGTCGGTGTTCGCCATCCACGACTCGGTATCCCACAGACGCACCCGGCCCTTGTAGTACTCACGCTCGCGCCACGACTTGATCAACGCCGGCGTCGACAAACCCTCATAGTGCATCGAGCAGAAGTCCAGGTACTTCGGCCAGAACGGGCTGTCGGCCAATCCCTCCC
>CAYFQS010000227.1:0-6405 GCA_964345245.1 uncultured Planctomycetaceae bacterium
GTGAACGTGACCGACGGCCGCTACGTTTATTGGCGCGGTGCGTCTGGGGAGGACAACACCCCGCTGTACGAGCATACGCTCATGCCCACGCACATGAAGCGGACTTTCGGGGTGGAAGAGCTGCGCGATCGCACCGAACTCTGTGAGCCGTTGAGTTTCACCAAGGGTTGCCGGCCGATGAAGATCGACGCGGGCGGGCCGGCTCACTCGCCCCGGCAACGCCGGCACTTTCCGACGCGCCTGTTCGACCTTGAAGCCGACCCGCGGCAGCAGAGCCCGATCCAGGACGGCGAGATCGAGTCACGCCTGATCGAGCGGATGATCGCCCTCATGCGTGAGTGCGACTGCCCGGAGTCGCAGTTCGAGCGGCTCGGTCTTCCCGAGCCGATGGTCGGCACGAAGTAGATCAGGCCCCGTCATGGCCTGTGCAGCGCAAGCGGAACAGGCGCTGGCGGGGAGTCGGAACACGCGATCTCGTCGGCGTCACAGGAATCGCAGCGTTCGCTGCACCGCATCGCGGGCGGCGGCGATCGGGTGGTCTTTCGCCGATTCGATGAGCGGGGTCTCGCCCTTGCGCTTGATCGTCAACAGCAGCACCCGCAGGTGGGCGTCGCGGGCCTGGGCGAAGGCGCTGAACGCCCGTTCGAGTTCGTGGCGGGAGTGGTGCGACAGGGGATCGTCGCTTTGCGTCTGGGCCACGGCCCAGTCGAGCAGCGAGCGGCCGTCGGCGGTGAAGCGGTAGAGCTCGAGCGTCGCCTCCAGTCGACGGGCGAGGGACCGGAACGGGTCCGTCGCCGCCTCGGGGATCGCGGTCAGCGAATCGTCGGGCGATCGGTTTTCGAGCTTGTCCAGCCAGCCCGACTGCTGCGGGGCCGGGGGTGTCTGCCCGTTCGCCGGGCGAAGCTCGGCGTGGGCGGTGTTCAGCGTCACCCGTCCGTGATTGGCGAAGTCGATGACCAGTCGCTGGCTCGGCTCGTCGCCGGTCTTCACGACCTTCACCGACTTCACCGTGCCCACGCCCCACTCCGGACGCCGGGCGTGAATGAGTCGATCACCATTGCGAAACTCCGTCATGCCACTGCCTTCTCACATGGACCGAGGGGACAAACGATTCATGGTAAACTAATTGTCATGGCTGCCAAGAAGAACACTCAGGAAAAACTGCCGGACTACGAGCAATCGCTCGAAGAGGTCGAGCAGATCATCGAGGCGATCGAGTCGGGCGAGGTCCCGCTGGAGAAGTCGCTTGACCAGTACGAACGGGGGATGAAGCTGATCGGCCACTGCCGCACGATTCTCGATCGGGCCGAGCAGCGGATCGAACAACTCGCCGCGGACGCGGAAGGCAATCTCGAGTCGGCCGGGCAGTTTGAGCAGCCGGCTGACGCCGAGGACGCCGACGCGTCCGACGACGAACGATAGCGGCGGCGTTTCCGGAAAGTCCCCTGTTATGCCATGGATCGGCTTCATCTTCTCCCTGCTGTTCGGCGCCGCCACGGGCAGCTTCATCAACGTGGTTGTCCACCGCCTGCCGCGGGGGATGAGTCTGATCAGGCCCGCTTCGCACTGTCCGAAGTGCGAGGCCCGGCTGGCGTGGTATGACAACGTGCCCGTGCTCGGCTGGCTGTGGCTGCGCGGGCGCTGCCGTTACTGCGGCATGCCGATCAGCCCGCAGTATCCGCTGGTCGAGGCGACCTGCGCCGGGCTCTTCGCGCTGATCTTCGCGGTGGGGTACATGACGGGTCTGAAGCCCGGGATGAGCGGGCCGGGCATTGACGAAACCTTTTTCATTCTGATTGCCCAATGCGTGCTGGTCGCGGCGTTGCTCGCGGCCACGCTGATCGACGCCCGGCTGTTCATCATCCCGCTGTCGATTCCGTACGCGTCGGCCGCGGTGGGGCTGGTCCTGCTGCCGCTGGCGGCGGTGATGTTTCCCCCCGCGGTGCGGTCGCAGCAGCTCGGCTCGCTGACCGTGCGCGGCTCGTGGCCCGCGATGGCGGAGGAACGACTCGCGATGGTCGATCCGGTCTACCAGCGCAGCGCCGCGGTGGAGCAGGCGGTCGCTCTGGGATTGCCGGGGCCGGTGCGGATCAGCGCCGCGCCGCTGGCCGGCGGCGGTCTGTTCGGGGCGGCGATGGGGGGGCTGGCCGGGCTCGCGCTCGCCCTGGTGCTGTTGTGGCGCGGCGTGCTGCCGCGGAGTTTCCTGCTGGAAGTCGAGGACGATTCCGCCGCCCCGGAGCTCGAGCCGGAGGACCGGGAGATCAACTGGCCGGACAACCCCGACGGGACGAAGCAGGCGGCGATGCTGCTGGGCCCCGTTGTCGGCGCGGCGGTGGCGGCAGTGCTGATCGATCACGCCTGGGCGGGCTGGTGGTCGGACCTCTCGCCCCTGCTCGTGCTCGCGGCGGGGGTGCTCAGCGGCTATCTCGTCGTGGCCGGGGTGCTCGTGGTCGGCATGGTGCTGACCGGCCTGGGCCGCGCCGACCGCGCCGAACCCGAGCCAACCGACGCAGCGGTGGATGACGACTTCCTCGACCACCCGACGCCGCGGCTCGAGGCGATCAAGGAGATCGCCTTCGTCGCCTGGCCGGTGGTCGGGGCGATCCTCGGGGCGGTCCTGGCGGGGGCCGGGCCCTGGATGCTGGAGCATCCGGCGATGAGCGTGCTCGGCGGCGTGATCGCCGGCGGGCTCACCGGTGGGGCGGTGGTCTGGGCGGTGCGAATTCTCGGCACCCTCGGGTTCGGCAAGGAGGCGATGGGCCTCGGCGACGTGCACCTGATGATCGCGGTGGGCGCGGTCGGCGGATGGTCGGTGGTGGTGCTGGGGTTCTTTCTCGCCGCCTTCATCGGCGTGGCCCACACCACGCTCACCGTGGGCATGGGCCCGCTGCTGAAGTTCCGACGCCAGCCGATCCCCTTCGGCCCGCACCTCGCGGCCGCGTCCATCATCGTCCTCATCTGGCGCGAGCCTCTGAACGCATACTTTGGTATGCTGTTGGGCGGCTGATCATGAACGACGCTGAAACATCCCGGCGCCCGAGCCGGATCGGGCTGTACGTCAAACTCGTCATCGCGGCGGGGGTCGGTCTTTACGTCGTGGTTTTTGTTGCGTTGAATGCATCAAACGCCGCCGACGTCTGGCTCCTGCCCGGCCTCGGCCAACAGCGCACCAGCGTCCTGCTCGTGATGGTGGTGACCGCGGCGTTGACCTCGGTGGGCTGGTGGGTCGGCCGGCAGATCCGGCTCGTCCTGCGGCGGCGCCGGCGGGCCGGGTAACGAACGCAAACGGACTGGATTCGAATTCTCGTGTAACGTCATCGCAGGAAAGGACACAACATGATCAGGGGTTCACGACTTCGGCGGACATGGATGGTGCTGGGACTCTTCGCGGCGGCGCTGCTGGTCGGCGGCTGCAACGACGAACTGAAGACCGAAAACGCCGCCCTCTATTCCGAGAACACCGAGCTGCGCGATCAGCTTGAACTCACGCGGTCGGCTCTCGAAGCCGCCGAAACCGACCGCGGTCGGCTTCAGGACCAGGTGGCTTCGCTTCAGTCCCAGCTTGATGAGATGCAGAACCGGCCCGCTGCCGGCGCCAACACCGGCTTCGAGCGGATCGAAGGCATCGAGGTCGAGTCCGGCGCTGGCGGTGAAGTCACCGTCCGCGTGCCGGGCGACATCCTCTTCGCCTCCGGGAAGGCCGAACTCAAGAGTTCGGCCAAGAAGACGCTCTCCGACATCGCCGCCGTGCTGAAGACCAAGTATGGCGACCAGTCCGTTCGCGTTGAGGGCTACACCGACTCCGACCCGATCAAGAAGAGCAAGTGGGAAGACAACCTGCAACTCTCCGCGGCGCGGGCCATGGCGGTGCACCGCTACCTGCAGTCGCTCGGCGTGGACAAGGAGCGGCTGTACTCCGCGGGCTTCGGCGCGACCCACTTCCGGGCCAGCAACCGCACGCCCCAGGGAAAGGGCCAGAACCGTCGCGTCGAGATCGTCGTGATCATGAACTAGCCCGCCACACGCGGCCGGGACGACAAGGCGGCGCCCGGCCCGCCGACTGACACCACCATGATTGGCATCGTCGACTACGGCATGGGTAACCTGCGCAGTGTGCAGAAGGCGCTGCAGCGGTGCGGCGCGGCCGCGGAAATCCTCCGCCGGCCCGACGAGGTCGCCGGTGTCGATCGGCTCGTCCTGCCCGGCGTCGGGGCCTTCGCCGACGCCATCGGCAATCTTCGATCCGGCGGGTGGGATGAGCCGATCCTGCGGTTCATCGACACGGGCAAGCCCTTCCTCGGCATCTGCCTCGGGCTGCAACTGCTCTTCGAGGTGTCTTGCGAAGACGGCGAGCACCGGGGCCTCGGCGTGCTGCCGGGCAAGGTGGTGCGTTTCGAGCCGACGGACCGGGCGCTCAAGGTCCCGCACATGGGCTGGAACGCGCTGCGCTTCGAGCAGCCGGATCACCCGCTGTTCGCGGGGCTGGCGCCCGGCTGCTGCGTGTATTTCGTGCACTCCTACTACGCGGCGCCGGCGGAGTCGACGGACGTCGCGGCCACCGCGGACTACGACGGGCCGTTCTGCGCCAGCGTGCGGCGGAACAACGTCTGGGCTACGCAGTTCCACCCTGAGAAGAGTCAGCAGGTCGGCCTGACGATGCTGGCGAACTTCGCGAAGGCGGAGTGAAAACGACTTGCCGGCGCGTCCCCGCTTCAGCGGGGCGCGTGTCGGATGGTCGGCGCGACCCCGCTTCAGCGGGGCGCGTTCTGGCGGTGGCGAACAGGGTTCCCGCTCTCGCTGAAGCGAGGCGGGCCTGATCGTTCTCCCCGCTCTCGCTGAAGCGAGGCGGGCCGATCCCTTCCCGTTGGCGTTTCCTGCTATTCTGTCCGCCATGAGACGGGACGAACTGATTCAGCGGATTGCGGACGTGGCGTTGCTGCGGGGCGAGTTCAAGCTGCGCAGCGGCCGCACGAGCCATTACTACCTCGACAAGTACCTGTTCAGCACCCAGCCGGACATCCTCGCCGAACTCGGCAAGCTGTTCGCCGAGCGCGTCACGGACGAGGTGACCGTGCTCGCCGGGGCGGAGCTTGGCGGCATCCCGCTGGTCACCGCGGCGTCCCTCGCCGCCGGCCGGCCGTGCGTGTTCATCCGCAACCAGAAGAAGGACTACGGCACGGCGAAGCAGCTCGAAGGCAAGCTTGGCGAGGGCGATGTGGTCATGCTCGTCGAGGACGTGTGTACCACCGGCGGGCAGGTGCTCGAAGCCGCGAAGGTCATCGAATCCGTTGGGGCGAAAGTCGCGAGGATCGTGGGCACGATCGACCGCGAGGAAGGTGCTCGCGAGAACATCGAGCAGGCCGGCCACCGCTTTGAGGCCCTGTTCACCAAAACCGATCTCGGCGTGTAACCTCGTCGAGGATGGGGTCGTTCTCGGCCCCGCAGGGCGGCGGAGGGTCGGCCGGGCTGTTCGGCCAATCGGCTCCACATGAACCAGACACCGGACAAGGCGAAGCAGCTTCGACGCTGGATCGGCTACGCCGTCGGAACGGCCCTGCTCCTCGCGTCGGTCGTGATCGCCATGCGTGGGGCGGACTGGTCTGCCCTCGCGGATGCGTCGGTGGAACAGGGGGTCGTGCTCGTCGCCGCGGCGGCGGTCAACCTGCTGCTGACCGGTCTGATCTTCACCGTGATGACGCGGCCGTTTGAGAAGGCGGGGCGACGGGTCGGACGCGTCGAGATGCAGGCCCTCATCGCCGCGAGTACGTTGCTGAACTACCTGCCCCTGCGGCCGGGACTCGTGGGCAGGGCGGCCTACCTCAAACGCCGCTTCGAGATCGCCTACCGCCATTCGGCGCTGATCATCCTGCTCGTGCTTGCCCTGAGCACGGTGGTCTACGGGGCCTTGCTCGCCCTGACCGTGTTCGGCGGCATGGACGAGCCGGCCGCCTATCGCCTGCGACTCGGGTTCGTGATCGTCGCCCCGGCCCTCGTCCTGATGCTGGCGGGGGCACTGGCGGCAGGGCGGTCGCTGTGGTCGGCGTATCTGTCCACCTTCGGTAACGCGTGGGCGCTGCGGTGTCTCGACGCCGCCGCGGTCGCGGTGCGACTCATCGTCGCCCTGCGGATCGTCGGGGTCGAAGTGAGCTTCGCCGAGGCGATGGTGCTCGCCACCTGCGGCATGTTCATCACCCTGACCGGGCTGACGCCCAACGGGCTCGGCCTGCGCGAGTGGTTGTACGGGTTGATCGCGAGCAGCGGATTCTTCGGCGGCGACGTGGTGGCGGGCCTCGAACTCGCCCTCGCCGCCGCACTGCTCGACCGCGCCGCCGAGGTGGTCGTCATGGTCCCTCGTCTTGGCATGGCGTACGATAGCAGCTTTATCGGACGCGGCAGCTTAAGAGT
>CAYFQS010000228.1:0-6384 GCA_964345245.1 uncultured Planctomycetaceae bacterium
AGACTGTCGCCAAGGCCGGCGGCTTCGTAGATGCCCCCAGACCGTCCAGCGACCGACAACAGGGCTCGACCGGGGCGATCATGAGCGACGTGTCGAGGTTTGGCGAAGTCCACCGGATCGGCGTCGGTGAAGGAAGATCAGCGCGGAAGGTGCAAACGCGTTTGCGGTGCTGCGATGGGTTGCGTGCTGAACCGCTACCGTTAATCTGTGCCCGGCGCGCAGCGCCGGATTGTTCATCGCATCACGGAAAGCAGTCGATATGTCCCGCAGGCCGAAGTCCGACAGGAAACCCATCACCATTTACGTGTCGCCGGGCGGCGACGACCGCTGGTCCGGTCGTCGCGCCACGGCCAACCGCAGCGGGTCCGACGGACCGCTGGCGACCATTCCGGCGGCGGTGCGGGCCGCCGCCGCCGCCAAGGAAGGCGGCGAACCGCCCGCGCCGGTGACCATCGCCCTGCGCCAGGGCGAGTACGTGCTGGACGAGCCACTCGTGATCGAGCCGGGGCATTCCGGCAGCCGGGGCCGGAGCGACAGGAAGATCGAGCTCGAGCCGAATCGATGGCTCACCATCACGAACTATCGCGATGAGGCGGCGGTGATCGGCGGCGGCCGGGGGGTCGACGGCTTCGAGCCGACCACGCTGCCCACCGGCGTGGAGGCGTGGGTCGCCGACCTGCCCGAGGTCCGCCGCGGTGAGTGGAACTTCCGCGAACTCTGGGTCAACGGTCGGCGCTGCCGCCGGCCGACCCTGCCGCGGGAAGGGCGATTCCGAGTGGTCGATCCGATGTTCGATCCGCCGAAGCACGCCTCATGGGTCGATCGCACCCGTGCCGTGAAACCGCGGTTCAAGTTCGCCGACGGCGACCTGGCGCGCTGGCGGAATCTGCAGGACGTGGAGTTCGTGGCCCTGCATTTCTGGATTGAAAGCCGCATCCCCTTCAAGCGGCTGGACATGAAAAACCGCGTGGCGCAGCTGCAGTGGAAGTCGCGCCTGCCCCTGACCGACGATCACGGCGACGCGGGGACCGAGTACTACGTGGAGAACGTCTTCGAGGCGCTGGACCGTCCGGGGGAGTTTTACGTCGACCGCCCCGAGGGCAAGCTCTACTACGTCCCGCGGAAGGGCGAGACGATCGACTCGGCGGAGGTGATCGCACCGCGGCTGTCGCACCTGATCGAGCTTCGCGGCGACCGTGAAGCGGGCCGGCCGGTGCATCACGTGAAGCTCCAAAACCTCGTGCTTCGTCACAGTCACTTCCAACCAAAGAACGCCGAGGAACTCCGCGCCACCCCGCAGGCGGCGTGTCACGTGCCCGGCGCGATTCGTCTGCACCACGCCCGCAATTGCGAGATCGTCGGCTGCACGGTCGAGCAGGTCGGCAGCTACGGCATCGAGATCGATGATGCGAGCCGCGACGTCGCGGTGCGTCACTGCACGGTGCGGGACCTCGCGGCGGGGGGCGTGAAGGTCTGGCACACCACCATCGCCGAGCCCAGGACGAGCAAGAAGACGAAGACCTGGCGTGACGCGGCGGATCGGTTCGCCGAACGCGGCTGCACGCGGATCACCGTGGCCGACAACGAGATCACCGACGGCGGCCACCTGTTCCGCCAGGCGGTCGGCGTGCTCGTGGGCAAGTGCGGGGGCAACCAGGTCCGCCACAACCACATCCACGCGTTCGATTACTCCGGCATCAGCGTCGGGTGGACCTGGGGCTATGCCGCCAGCCACGCCCATGGCAACGTCATCGAGTACAACCACGTCCATGACATCGGACGCGGCACGCTGTCCGATATGGGCGGCATCTACACCCTCGGCGTTCAGCCCGGCACGCGCATCCGGTTCAACGTCTTCCACGACATCGAATCGCGCGGCTACGGCGGGTGGGGCATCTATCTCGACGAGGGCTCCACCGACATCCTCGTGGAGAAGAACCTGACCTACCGCACCAAGAGCGCCGGCTTCCATCAGCACTACGGACGGGACAACGTGATCCAGAACAACATCTTCGCGCTGGCCCGAGAGGCCCACATGCATCGCACCCGGACCGAGCTGCACCGTTCCTTCACGATGCGGCGGAACATCTTCTACAACGCGACCGAACAGGTGCACGTGGGCAGCGACTTTGAACGCGATTCGGTCGCCGTCGATCACAACCTCTACTTCAATCCCGATGGCGGGCTGAAGTTCGCCGGCGGCACGCTGACCGACTTTCGCAGGACGAGCGGCAACGACGTGAACAGTCTCGTGCTCGATCCGAAGTTCCGCGACCCGGAGAAGGCGGATTTCAGCTTCAAACGAGGCAGTCCGTATCAGCGGATCGGCTTCGAGCCGTTCGATCTGTCCGGCGTCGGCCCGAGACCGCGCGGGCGGTAAGACGCTTCCCGGAGACTTCGCGGCCGGCCGCGGCGGCCATCGAGCGGTGGCCGGGTCGGTTCGCCCGCGGTGACCGCCCGCGCCGTCCAAGGCCCCGACTCGCGCCGGGAGCGATTGCCCCATTCGTAACTCGCTGCTTTGTGCATTACCATATCGCCGGCGAACCAAGGAGACCGGCATGCCCGATCAACCCGACATCCTCGTATTCATGACCGACCAGCACAACGCCCGCATCGCGGAGCACGCGGGCGATCCGTATGTCCGCACGCCGAACATGGCGCGGCTGGCCGAGGAGGGCACGACGTTTGACGCGGCGTACACCTCCTGCCCGCTCAGTGTGCCCGCCCGGTGCTCGATGATGAGCGGGCAACTGCCGAGTCGCACCGGGATCGTGACCAACAACGGGTCGCTCGCCAGCGATCACGCGACCATGGCTCACGCGCTGGCCATCGCCGGCTACGAGACGGTGTTGTGCGGCCGAATGCACTTCAAGGGGCCGGATCAGTTCCACGGCTTCACCCGTCGACTCGTCGGCGACTTCACGCCCTGCTATGACGGCCGCTACGGAGCAGCGCGAGCCGATCTCGGCCCTTATGTCGGCACGCCGGCGGGGGACTTCACCAAGCACTTCGGCGGGGGCACGTCGCCCGTGCTGGAGTACGACCGGGCCGTGATCGCCGCCGCCCTCGACTACCTCGCCCAGCCGCGCGACAAACCCGTGTTCCTCGTGGTCAGCACGTACGGCCCGCACCACACGTTCGTCGCCCCGCCCGAGCTTTATCGCAAGTATCAGCAGATCCTGCCGCCGCCCGACTCTGATGGTCACGAACACGTGGACCTGCACCCCGCGCTGCACGGGAAGACGAAGGACCTCGAGGCCGACGTCGTCCGTGATCTGCGGGCGGCTTACTACGGCATGGTCGAGAATATCGACATGCAGTTCGGCCGGGTGCGCGAGGCGTGGGACGAGTTCATGCAACGCCGCGGGCGGGATTCAATTTGCTGCTACCTCTCCGACCACGGCGAGGCGGCGGGTGAAAAGGGCCTCTGGGGCAAGTCGACCTTCCACGAAGAGTCGGCCCGCATTCCGCTGATCTTCTCGGGTACGTCGATCGAGGCGGCGCGTCGCATCGCGGCCCCGGTGAGCATCATGGACCTCGCCCCCACGCTGTGCGAGCTGACCGGCGCGCCCGAGATGCCGCGGCAGGACGGTCGCAGTCTGCTCCCCGCGGTCCGCGGCGGCGAGCCGGACGCCGATCGCGCCGTCGTGAGCGAACTGCTTGCCGGCAACTCTCCCGCCCGCATGGTTCGCCGGCACCAGTGGAAGTACGTGCACTATCACGGCCGGGACGACGCCGACCAGCTCTTCGACCTCAACGCCGACCCGAACGAGTACCACAACCGGCGCGGGGATCATCCCGACATCGCGGCGAAGTTGAAGGCGATCCTGCTGGAGGCGTGGGACCCGCAGGCCATCCTCCGCGACCAGGAACGCAGGCGCGAACATTTGCGGCTCATCAGCGCCTGGGGCGCCACGGTGGACGTCGAAGAGCCCTACCGCTGGCCCATCCCCGAGTCCGCCTGGGCCCTGCCGACCCGGTAGGCGTCGCGGTACGACGCGCCTCCCGGTGGGGGCTTGACTTGGAACGGCGCGGGCCGGCCGTCAATCCCCCGCCGTGATGCCCAGGTCCTTCACCTTCTTGTTCAGCGTGTTGCGGTTGATGCCGAGGAAGTCGGCGGAGCGGGTCTTCACGCCGCCGTGGCGTTCCATCGCCTTGCCGATGAGCTGCTTTTCCAACTCGCCGACCACGAGATCGTACACTTCGCCCTCGCGCAGCTCGTACTCTTCCAGCGCCTGCTCGGACAGGCGGCGGGCCAGCGTCTCGATCGACTCGGCCATCGTCTTGTCCCGGCCCTGCTGGGCGAACATCCGGATCTGGATCGGCAGCAGGTCCTCCGTGAACTGCTCGCTCTGGGCGAGCACTACCGCCCGCTCCACCGCGTTCTCCAGCTCCCGCACGTTGCCCGGCCAGGGATAACGCAGCAGCGTGCTCATCAACTCCCGGCTGATCTTCCGCAGGTTGCGGGCGTTCTCGTCGTTGTACTTGTCCAGGAAGTAATCGATGAGCCGGGGAATATCCTCCCGCCGATTCCGCAGCGGCGGCAGGTAGATCGTCACCACGTTCAGCCGATAGTAAAGGTCCTCGCGGAACGCTCCCTTGCGAACCTCTTCCTGCAGGTCGAGGTTCGTCGCCGCGATCACCCGCACGTCGACCTTGATCGTGCGATGATCCCCCACGCGTTCGAACTCCCGCTCCTGCAGCACCCGAAGCAGCTTCACCTGGAGCTGCTGATCGAGCGTGCCGATCTCGTCGAGGAAGATCGTCCCGCCGTCGGCGATCTCGAACCGTCCCTCCTTGTCGCGCACCGCGCCGGTGAAGGCGCCCTTGATGTGCCCGAACAGCTCGCTCTCGAGCAGTTGTTCCGACAGCGCCCCGCAGTTCACGCGGACGAAGGGCTGGTCCCGCCGGGGCGAGTTGTAGTGCAACGCCTTGGCGATGAGTTCCTTGCCCGTGCCCGTCTCGCCGAGCAACAGCACCGTGGCGCGGCTGGCGGCGACCTGCCCGATCGTGGCGAACACGTCCATCATCGCCGGGCTCTCGCCGATGATGTTCTCGAAGGAGTAGCGCGTGCGCAGGTTCTCCCGCAGCCGCTCGTTCTCCGCGATGAGCCGATCCTTTTCCACCTGAATCATCTGGCTGATGCGGATGGCCTGGCTGACGTTGCCCGAGATGATCCGCAGCAGCCGGGCGTCGGCTTCGAGCGTCGCGTCGTCCACGAAGGGCTTGGCCACGCTGATCGCCCCGATCGTCTGGTCGTCCTTGCTGATCGGCACGCAGATGAAGCTCATCCGCGCGTCGCCGGCGTCGGCGGTGAATCGGCCCGTCCGGTTCAGGAAGTCCGGCTCGTTCGCCGCGTCCGAGACGATCCTCGCCTTGCCCGTCTCGACCACTTGACCGGTGATCCCCTCGCCGACCTCGTAGCGGCCCTTCGACCGCTCGTCCGGGCTCAGGCCGACCCCGGCCACGATCCGCAGCCGGTCAGTCTTCTCGTCGCTGATCGCGTCATCCCGGAGCACCAGCGCCGCCCGGCGCATCTCCAGGTGCTCGGCGAGCGTCGCCATCACCTGGCCGAACATCTCCTCGAGTTCCAGGCCACTGCCCAGAATATCACTCATCCGCTCAAGGATCGACAGTTCTTGCTCAGCGCGATTCATGCCTGAATAATATATCAGCAGTAGTGCACAGTCAATGCCTTCTTAATGGGCGACGAATGCGGGAATCTCGCGAATTACCCCGTTTGGCCAGTGCCTGACGCCCGGGGCAGCGCGTCGCGCGACGGGGCTACCCGGCCAGTCGCCGCCGGAACACCAACTTCCCCATGCTCTTCTGTCCGCATGTCCGGCAGCCCATCCGCTCCAGCGTCGACCACCGCACCCGCCGATATCGCTTGCCCACCACGCTGTCGCAACACGGGCAGTACAGCTCATAAGGCGCAGCCGGCGTGTTGACCTCGTGGGCCACGCGCGTCGGGTCCGCGCCGATCCGTCGGCAGGTTGCTTTCCACACCTCGTCGTGTCCGTGTGTCTCCCCCGCCAGGGCATGGGCGATTTCGTGCAGGATCGTGTCCCGCACGTGGTCTTCATCGTTCAGCGACACGTAAAAGGCGGACAGGCGGATCGTTTGCCTTGCCCAGATGCAGGTCCCGAGCGTTCGCTTGCCCCGGCCCCACTCCAGCCGCCAGTCCGCGAGCCCGTGTTCGTCCATCAGTTCCCGAGCCAGCTTCCCTGCCGCCGCATGTTCCATGTCGCGATTCCACAACCCGTGATGGCGTGTGATTCCCGACCCGCATTGTACGAGATCGCCGGCCCCGAAACAGGCACGCCGACCAGAAAAGGTGTCAGGAACGAATGCCATGAACTTAGTCCGCAAGTTATTGCGATA
>CAYFQS010000229.1:0-6369 GCA_964345245.1 uncultured Planctomycetaceae bacterium
GGTCCAGGCGCGGTGGGCCGGGAAGTGCCCGGAGTGCGGGGAGTGGAACACGCTCGAGGAGCATCGCATCGGCGGCGGGGCGACCCGCGACCGGCAGCGAGGGGAGGCGCTGGGGGCGGGCGGCGAGGTCGGCGACGCACCGCACGCGCTGCCGATTAATCAGGTCA
Source organism: uncultured Planctomycetaceae bacterium (assembly GCA_964345245.1). Lineage (GTDB taxonomy): Bacteria > Planctomycetota > Phycisphaerae > Phycisphaerales > Zrk34 > CAYFQS01. The sequence continues at coordinate 168 of CAYFQS010000229.1, forward strand.
GCCAGGCCGACGCCCCGCGCCTGCCCACCGCGGTGGGCGAATTCGACCGCGTGCTCGGGGCGAGCGGCGAGGTCAGCGGCGTGGTGCCCGGTTCGACCGTCCTGCTCGGCGGCGACCCCGGGATCGGCAAGTCCACGCTCCTGCTCCAGGCGGCCCAGCGCCTCGCCGACCGCGGCGTCCGCGCGCTCTACGTGACCAGCGAAGAATCCGCCCAGCAGACCCGCCTGCGGGCCCAGCGCCTCGGGGCCGAGAGCGATGAGCTGTTCGTCCTGGCCGACACGAACCTCGCCCGAATCGTCGAGCAGGCCCGGCGGGTCGAACCGGCCGTGGTCGTGATCGATTCGATCCAGATGATCTACAAGGGCGACCTGGACGCCGCGCCGGGCACGGTGACGCAGCTTCGGGCCTGCTGCACGGAACTGGTGTACCTGGCCAAGGCGTCGAACATCGCGGTGTTCCTGGTGGGGCACGTGACGAAGGAGGGCCGGCTCGCCGGGCCGCGGCTGCTGGAGCATCTCGTCGACTGCGTGCTGTACTTCGAGGGCGACCGCTATCACAGCCATCGCATCATCCGGGCGGTGAAGAACCGCTACGGCACGACGCTGGAGGTGGGGCTGTTCGAGATGGGCGAATCGGGGCTGCGCGAGGTCCACGACGCCTCCGGCCTGCTCGCCGCGGAGTACCTGTCCGGCGACGGCAAGCGGGCGGGCAGCGTGGTCTGCCCCGTGCTCCAGGGCTCGCGATGTCTGCTCGTCGAGGTGCAGGCCCTGACCGCGACGGGGTTCCTCGGTTCGGCGAAGCGCAAGGTCAGCGGGCTCGACACCAATCGCCTGGCCATGCTCATCGCGGTGCTGGAAAAGCGAGGCGGGCTGCGGCTGGCGGACCAGGACATCTTCGCTTCGGCGGTGGGCGGAATGAAGATCGTCGAGCCCGCGGCCGACCTGCCGCTGGCCCTGGCGATCACCGGCGCTCACTACGACCGCGAACTGCCCGGCCCGTGCTGCGCCGTCGGCGAAGTCGGCCTGGGCGGAGAGATACGGGCGGTGCAGCAGATCGAACAGCGCATCGTCGAAGCCGCCCGCCTCGGGTTCACCCGGGTGGTCACCGGCCCGCTGCCCGCGTCGGTGCACGTGCCCGACGGCTGCGAACCGATCACGATCCGTGAGATCGGCGCGGCGATCGATCTGCTGGCGTGATTCCGCGAGGCCACCCTCACCGGTGAGTGATCAATAGATTCGTATCACCTGTGAGCGGTGCCCTGGAGCAAGCAGCGGCCGCAGGCGCAGGCAGGAGCGGTCAACCCGCCCGCTTGTCCGGAGGGCTGTGGAAAGGCAGGCCCATTCGATCGGTCGGCGTGGGCGCCTGACGCCCTCTTGGGTTCCACGTCGTCATCCGCCATGAATCCAATCGGCGGAGTTGCGACCGCCGCCGCCGCCGCGTCCGCGACGTGGGCGGTGGTCGTCGTCCGGTTCGCCGTGGGTCACGCTCGCCGCGGCAATCCAGAGCAGCCCGCCGATGAGGGCGACCACGGCCAGCACAGTCAGCACGCCGGAGACATTGCGCCGCGCCGCCGACGGCCGCTCGCCCGCCGTCGAGAACATGCGACCGATGGCCGAGCACACCAGCGTCCAGTGCAGGGCGAGGTGCAGGATCACGAGCCCGATGGCGGTGATGGCGAGCCAGAAATGCGCCTCGCCCCAATCGTGACGGTCCCATCCCCAGAGTATCAGGCCTTCACGGCCGCTCCCCGGCGGCAGCACCCACTCCATCAGAAGCCCGGTGGTCACGAGCCCCAGCGCGACGAGGAACGTCACGAAATCGACCACGAGATTCGTCGTGTTTCGGGTCATTGCGGCGGATACCACCAGCACCGCGCTTCGTGGCCTTCGCCCCTTCGTGGGCTTCGTGATCGAACCGTCCGATCCGCTCCGGGTTGACGCGTCCACGCCGGGTCAGTCTTCCGGCGTCCCTTCGCCGAAGAACCCCCGGCCGATGCGGACGATGTTCGCTCCGCATTCGATGGCGATCTCGAAGTCGTCGGTCATGCCCATCGAAAGGATGTTGAACTGCGGGCCGCAGGCGTCGGACTTCTTCATGTCGGCGAACAGATCGGCGGTGCGTTCGAACCACGGACGGTTTGTTTCAGGATCGTCGGTGTAGGGGGCGATGGCCATGAGCCCACGGAGCTTGACGTTGAGCATGGTGTCGATCTGCTCGGCGAGGGGCACGGCGGCGGCGGGGGCGAGGCCGAACTTGCTCGCCTCGCCCGAGGCGTTGATCTGCAGCAGAATCTCCGCCTCGGTATCGTCCTTCCCCGCCTGATTGTGCAGTTCCTCGGCCAGCCGCAAGCTGTCCACGCTGTGGATCAGCTTCACCTCGGGCAGAACCCTCTTGACCTTGTTCCGCTGGAGGTGGCCGATCATGTGCCAGCGGACCTGCGCGGGCAGGGCGCCGGGTTCGCCGCCGGCCATCCGCCGCTTGCGGGAGAGGAATTCCTCGATGGTCGCGGTGCGCTGCAGCAGTTGCTGCACGCGGTTCTCGCCAAGGTCCTGGTGGCCGAACTCGATGATCTGCCGCACCTGCTCGGGCCCGGCGTTTTTGGTCACGGCCACGGCGATCACCTCGGCCGCTCGCCGCCCGCTGCGCTCGGCGGCCTCGCCCACCCGGTCCATGATTCGTCGATAGCGTTCGGTCAGTTCGTCACGTGCACCCATGGTCGGCATCCTGCGTACGTGGGGAGGTCCCGATGAGCATAGACGCAAGCAACGCGCGCAACAAGCAGGCGGCAAGCCGGGATGCACGATGGTGCCGGCCTGTTGCCATCGCGGTCCTCCGGTTGCCGAATCGCCTGCCCCTCCCGATGGCGAGCCGGGTATCCGCGCCTTCGGATTGCGGGAAACGGGCCGCACGCCGCCGTCCATTCGCCCATTCGGGAAAAACCCGAGCGACGTTTCGGGGTGAAACGCCGCTCGGGTATCAGGTTGGGTATCCCGATCTGTCGCCGTTACTCTTCGCCGCCGGCGTTCCCGCCGCGACCACCTCCGCGGCGTTGCCGCATGTTCTCGAGCTGTTCGATCTGCTCCGGCGTCAGCACCGCCTTGACCTCGTCGATGATTCCGCGGAGGTCCGGGCGGTTTTCGCCGAGCTGCTCGCGCATCTCCGCGTGGATCGCCCGTATCTCGTCGCGGTCGCCGGCCTCACGGGCCGCGGCGAGCCGCTCGCGGTACCCCGCCCGCGCCTCGCGGTGGGCTTCCCTGAACGCTCGGACCTCGGCCCGATGCCCCTCGGCGATCCGGCGAATCTCCGTTCTCTGGTCTTCGGTAAGGTTCAGTCGGCTGAGGGCGCGATGGATACGACCGCGCATCTCTGCCCGCGGGCCTTGGGCTTCGCCCGTGCCGTCCGCCCGCATGTTGCCGCCTCTGGCCCGCCGCTCCGGCCGCTCCGGCCGCGCTGCTTCGAGCTGGGCGATCTGCTCGGCGGTCAGAATGCCGTCAAGGTCCTCAAGCAGGGCGTCGAATGTCGGCGCCCGCTCGCGGAGTTCTCGCCTCTCGTTACGCACCGCTTCGATCTGCTCGCGATTGCGGGCCTGCATCGCCTCGCGCATCCGGTGGCGCAAGGCGCTGGCCTGCTCGCCGTGCTGTTCGCGGAACTGCCGCATGGCCTGGCCGTGCGAGGCGAGGACTTCGCGGACCTGCTGCTTCTGTTCGTCGGCGAGGTCCATGTTGCGGAGCGCGGCGATGATCTGGCCACCGGGGCGACCGGTCTGTCGGCCGGCGAAGCCGCGGGCTCGCTGTCCGCCCTGTCCGCGGCCTTCGGGGCCGGCGAGCAGCGGGCGATCGCCTGAGTTGTCCGTCTCCTGTCCGTGGGCGAACGTCGCAATGCCGTAGATGGCCAGGAAACACGCCAGGGCGGTCCAGATAGGTTTCATGTCGGGTTCTCCGGTAAGGGGTTGAACTTATTGTCCTGCTGCACACGGGTATCAACGCGGCGGAACGACGGCTATTGCATCGCCTTGCTCGCGATTCGACCCCGGCCTACGATCCATCACAATCCATACCCCAACCGCAAGCCAGCGAGACAGACATGGCGATTACCAAAGAGCAGATTATCGACCAGCTTCGAAAGGTGAACGACCCGGAACTGCACAAGGATCTGGTCACCCTCGGCATGGTCAAGGACGTGGCCGTCTGCGACGGATACGTGAAGGTCCACATCGAGCTGACCACCCCCGGCTGCCCGCTGAAGGACCAGATCGGCGGCGACGTGGAACACGCCATCCGCGAGCTCGGCGACGAGGTCGAGCAGGTGAACATCGAGTGGTCCGCCCGGCCGCAGCAGTCCCAGCAGTCCCAGCCGTCCCCGCAGGACCAGGCGAAGCAGGAGAACCCGCTGCCCAGCGTGAATCACGTGATCGCCGTCGGCGCGGGGAAGGGCGGCGTGGGCAAGAGCACCATCGCGGTCAATCTCGCCGTCGGCCTCGGCCGACGCGGCTGGAAGACCGGGCTCATGGACGGCGACATCTATGGCCCGTCGATCCCGACGCTGCTCGGCCTCGAAGACGCCAAGACCCAGGGCACGGACAAGACGCTGTTTCCCTTCTACGTCCACGGCATCAAGACGATGACCATCGGCAAACTCGTCGACCCGGAGAAGCCGCTGATCTGGCGCGGGCCCATGGCCCACGGGGCGTTCAGCCAGCTCGCCACGCAGACCGACTGGGGCGAACTGGATTACCTGATCGTCGACCTGCCGCCGGGCACGGGCGATGTGCCGCTCACGCTGGCCCAGATGCTGCCGCTCGCCGGCGCGGTGATCGTCTGCACGCCGCAGAAGGTCGCCCAGGACGACGCCGTGCGGGCGGTGCGGATGTTCCAGCAGCTCGACGTCGACGTGCTCGGCGTGATCGAGAACATGAGCTACTTCATCGGCGACGACGGCAAGGAGTACGACATCTTCGGTCGCGGCGGGGCGGAAGCGATGGCCGGGAAGATGGACCTGCCGCTGCTCGGCACGATCCCGATTCACATGGACCTGCGGGAGAACTGCGACCGCGGCGAGCCGCTGCAGAACTTCGACGCCAACCCGACCCTCGCCGGCGAGCTCGAGAAGATGGTCGACGGCCTGGTGCAGCAGGTCGTCGAACGGGCGACCGTCGCGTCGAAGCCGGAGTTGAACATTCTCTGACCGCGATCAAGCCCCACCGTGGCGTGAGCGAAGTTCCGCATGCTGTCGGCCCGCCGCGGCGCCGACAGGGCTTGAACCGCCGCGCCGGGCGGTCTACGGTTCGTCATCCCATCGGGCGCCTCGTGAATCACCAGGGAAGGAGTTACCAACCGTGGAATACCGCAATCTCGGACGGACCGGCGTCAAGGTCTCACCCCTCTGCCTCGGCTGCATGAACTTCGGCGGGAAGACCGACGAGTCCGACGCGATCAGGATCATCGACCGGGCCATGGACGAGGGGATCAACTTCCTCGACACCGCGAACGTCTACCACCGCGGGGCGAGCGAAAAGGTGGTCGGCAACGCGCTGAAGAACAATGGCAAGCGCGAGCGCATCGTCCTCGCGACGAAGGTGCACGGCCGCATGGACGATGACGATCCGAACATGCTCGGCAACACCCGACGCCACATCCTGCAGCAGTGCGACGCATCGCTTCAGCGGCTTCAGACGGAGTGGATCGACCTGTACCAGATTCACCGGCCGCAGTCCGACGTGCCCATCGACGAGACGCTGCGCGCCCTCGACGACCTCGTCCGGGCGGGCAAGGTGCGTTACATCGGCACCTCGACCTACGCCGCGTGGCAGGTGGTCGAGTCGTTGTGGGTGGCCAAGGAACTCGGGCTCAATCGTTTCGTGTCCGAGCAGCCGCCGTATCACTTGCTCGACCGGCGGATCGAGCGGGAACTCCTGCCGGTGGCGCGGAACTACGGTTTGGCGTTGATCCCGTGGTCGCCGCTGGCCGGCGGCATGCTGACCGGCAAGTACAAGCGCGGGGAGGATGCGCCGGAGAACGCCCGGCTCGGCAGGAAGAGCCGCCGCGGGGAAACGCTGTTTTCCGACGCGACGTTCAACATCGTCGAGCCGGTCGTCGATCTCGCGCGGGCGAAGGAGTGCACGCCGAGCCAGATCGCGTTGTCCTGGTGCATGAATCAGCCGGGCATCACGAGCCCGATCATCGGTCCGCGGACCATGGAGCAT
>CAYFQS010000230.1:0-6356 GCA_964345245.1 uncultured Planctomycetaceae bacterium
CGCGCGTGGCCGCCGGGTCCCGGTCCCGCTCGATGGGGCCGGCGAACCGGGCCTTGAACTGATCCCAGCTCCCGAACAGGCCCGGCTCCACCGCCCGGAACATGGACCACAGCTCGGACAGCCGGTTCTCCACCGGGGTCCCCGTGGTCGCGACCCGAAAGTCGGCCTGCAGCGCGAAGGCGGCCCGAGCGCGCTGGGTCTCGGGGTTCTTGATCGCCTGCGCCTCGTCGAGGACCACCGTCGCCCAGGGCCGGGCCACGAAGGCGGCGTCGTGGAGCGCGAGGAGGCCGTAGCTCGCGACGAGGAGGTCGTAGGGGCCGAGCGCCTCGAGCGCGCGCGGCGCCCCCGAGAGCAAGTGGACCCGAAGGGTCGGGGCGAAGCGCGCCGCCTCGTCGGCCCAGTTGCTCGCCACCGAGGTCGGGGCCACGACCAGCGCCGGGCCCCCGCCGCCGCGGGCGACGAGCAGCGACAGGGTCTGGACCGTCTTGCCGAGGCCCATGTCGTCGGCCAGGATGCCGCCCATGCCGAACCATTGCAGGAACTCCAGCCACGCGAGTCCTTCGCGCTGGTAAGGTCGCAGCTCGCCCCGGAAGCGATCGGTGGATTCGGTGGGCGCGATGCCGGCGAACTCCCGCAATCGCTCGCGCACGGCGGCGAAGCGTTCGTCGACCTGGACCAGTTCCCGCTCGTCGAGCATCGCATCGAGCAGGGCGGCCTGGGAGGCGCGGAACTTCAGGTGATCGCCCTCGACCTCCGCCACGCCGGTCAGCAGCCCATGCTCGGCCAGCCACTCGGTGGGCAGCATGCCCTGCGAGCCGTCGTCGAGTTGAATCATGTCGCGGCCTTCGCGGGCCGCCTTGAGAATCTCCGGCAGGGCGATGACCTGCTCCCCGGCCTCGGACTCGTACCGCACCCCGCCGTGCAGTTCGAACCAGTCGATGCCGCTGTGCACGGACAACTGAGGCAGACTCGGCGGCCGGAGGAGCTTGCGGTCGGCGTGAACGATCCACCCCTCGCCGATGAGCGTCTGCGCCGCCTCGGGCACGAGACCGGAAGCGAGCACGAGGTCGGTGCTCTCGGCCGAGGCGGTGCGGAAGCCGAGCGCCGCCAGACGAGACAGCGCCTGTCGCTCGGCCGCGTGGTCCCGGCGAATCACCGGCTCGGCTTCTTCACGCTCGCTGGTCTCGCTCGTCCCCGGCGGCACGATGAAGCGGCTGCGATCCGACGGGCCGACCTCGCGGCCGTCGTAGTCGAAGCTGATCTCTCCGTTCACGCCCTGGCGCTGCTTGCCGGCGTCCGCGGGATCGCTGTACAGCGCCAACCGAGATCGCGGCGTGACGTGTCGCTGCGGCCGCACCAACGTGTCGGGCAGGTCCAGTTCGGGCAGAGCAGGCATCATGTACAGCCGCTCAACGAATCCGTCCACGTCTTTCAGCGGCACGCGAATCGGCCGGGCGTGACCGTACTTGTCCATCTGTTCACTGAACTGGGCGACCCACGCGTGGGCCCCGGCGTCGTCGAAGGGATGCACGACGTTGTTCAGAACGATCACGCCCGACGGTCCGCCGGCGACCACCGACGGCACGTCGATGGCGACGCGCTTACCGCCCCGCCGCAGTTCGAGGTGCAGTTGCAACTCGTCGTCCCCGAGCTCCCCCCGCAGCCAGAGCATCCACGGCTCGCCGGCTTCGGTGCTCAGGGGGGCGAGGTTCGAATCATCACCATCGGTGTCGCGCGACGGGAGGTACGCGTGGCCGGTCTCGATCATCCGCTGCAGGAGCGAACGTTGGGCGTTGCGGGGAAGCATGAACGTGTTATGGCGCCGGTTCCAGCCGCCGGTCCCGCCGACTTCGTCGTCCCGGATCACCTGCCCGCCGAGCAGGAGTCCGGCGATCTCGCGGTCGACCGGCTCGGGCAGCTCGCCGATGACTTCTTCGCTGATCTTGAGCGGCTTCGGCTTTCCCCAGCCGCGCTGCGTCGGCTGCTGCTGCATGAGCTCGACCACGATGCGGTTGTGGCGGTTCGACTGGCGGGGGCGGACGACGTACATCACCGCCGGCGCCGCGGGCAGCAGGGGCGTGGGCAGGCGGGCGGACAGGGGCCAGAGCAGCGCGAGGCGGTCCATCCATTCCGGCTGGCCCCGTTGCTGGCGCTCGGCGGGCTCGCGCTTGCGGGCCTTGGGCAGCGGCGGCGGGCTCGAGTCGTCCGTCTCGACGTCCGCATCTTCCGAGAGCAGGCCCTGCTCCTGGGCATCGAGCAGGGCCGCCCAAAGGTGCTTGCAGTAGTGGCCGCCGGAGAAATGGGCGCACGTGCAGTGAGCCCGCAAGTCGCCATTGTCTCGGCGCACGGCGACCGTGTACTGCTCCGAGCCGTTCACGTGGGCCCGGAGCACTTCATCGTCCTGCGGATCAAGCTGGCGGACGCGGCCTTCCCGCTGGTACGTCCGCCCACGCGAGCGGACGCGGGCCGTGAACAGCGGCGCCCAGGATTGGGTCAACGTCATCGGCGACTCCGTCTCTTCCTCTTGCTCAACGGCGAATCCATCAGTTTAGCGCGCCCCGCGTCACACTGAAAGCCCCGGAACCCGCTGAGGGCGAAAAGTCTGTGAAAACAGGGAAATTTTGCCGGTCCTACCACAGTCGAGCGAGCAAAGTTCACCGATAACTGCGCGGGACCCGTGCTTTCGCCCATTTGCGCGGCCATATTTCCCGTCCCCGGCCGGCACTCAACGTCGAGTGTCCCGGCGAGGGAATGAACCCGACAGACACACAGCAAAGAGGAGGAACCCGCCATGGGCTTACTCGGCTCATTCAAACTCTGGATGATCATCGTTCTCGACGTGGCCATCGCGGTGGCGCTGGGCATGATGCTCGGCTCGTCCGTGATGTGAGCGCTGCGGCGATCGAATGATCGGGCGGATCAACGAAATTCTGTCCGACCTCGGCCTCGTCCCGCCGGGCTGGGAGATCGATGAACTGCGCGACATCGCATCCGACGGCCGCACCATCGTCGGCGACGGTCTGAACCCGGACGGCGGGCGCGTCGCGCGGGGCGTGCGGCTGAACGAGGATTTGGATGAAGGTGGCCGGCAGAAGATGCCTGCCGGGACAGACGCGGTCTCGTGACGTTTACCGCTCCGTCTCCGGCCGCATGGCGGCCGGGTTCGCGCCTTTGACGAGGCGCCCGCCGGTGTCGCGCCATTCGTCGAGACCGCCCTTGAACTCGAAGACGTTCTCGTAACCGAGGGCCATGAGCTTCTTCGCCCCGGCCCGCGAAAGCACGTCGGACCATCCCGCGGAATAGACCACGATCTTCTCGGCCTCGGCGAGTCGGGGATCATTCCATCGCATCTCCGGCAGGGGGATGCTCGCCGCGCCGGGGATGTGGCCCTCGGCGTACTGCCGGCCGCTGCGTACGTCGACCAGCACCGTGCCCGGCTGGTCCATCGCCTCGATGACGTCGGCGTCACCGATGGAGCGGATGTCAACGTCGGAGGTGCGGGTTTCGCCGCAGCCCGTGAGGCCGACGATCAGCAGCACGGCGGGAAGCGTTCGGTGAAGGCGGGAGACTCGATGCATGGTCGCTCCTTGCAGGTTCTGAGCGGGGGACCGGAAGGGCCGGCGGAGCGGCTCTTCACGACTGATTCTACCGGTCGCAGCGAACTTTGCCATGGTCGCCCGGCATCGCGTGGCGTATGCTATACTGATGTTGAGCAAGCCGGTTCGCCGGTTGCTGAGGCAAGAGAGACGCCATGCGACGCAAGACACTGTGGTTGTTGTTGTGGATGACGCTGGCCTTCTGGGCGGGTTGTGCCGCCGAGGGCGAGAACCGCAACTACGAGATGAACCGCGAGGAATCGCCTCTGCTTGAGGAGGGCTATCCGACGCAGTCGCGAGCCCCCGCCTCCGGCGCGGGCCGAATTCCCGGCTCGCTTCGCCCGATGCTCAGCGAGGCACCGCCCCCGGCCCGGGTGGAAGCGGCCACCGCCGCCGAACCCATGGCCGCCCGCAAGCCGAAGCTCATTCCCGCCCAGCCCCGGCCGGCCAAAATGAGCGTCCGCTCCGACTCGCTCAGCCGCCGAAACTGGCCCACCGTCGTCATCGGTCCCGAACGCGGCGCGACCGCTCACTATCCCGCCTACCTCGGGTCGCAAGGATCCCGCTTCGACCGCCCGAGCCCCCTGGGCGGATCGCGGGTCAACTTCAGCGACCAGATCATCGCGGCCACGTCCGGCTATCGCTACGACATCGCCCTGCGCGACGTGACGCACATCGTCATCGATCCGCTCAAGGCCACCAAGGGCTTTGTGCTCCTGCCGGTCGAGTTCGTTCGCCGGCCGCCGTGGGCGCTGCAGGTCACGCCCGAGCAGTAAGCTCTTTCAGATCGCACGACAACACCCGCGACCCGAAGAAGCCATGCACCGCCGGGACGACCGGGCATTGCGGATGTTGTGAGCGATCCGCCGGCGTGGCGCGTTCATGCGCGGCGGGGAAATCCGTAACGCCTGCGATACAACCCGTCCCGCCGGACCCGGCGCCTCACTGCCTCTGCGGTTGCATTTCGCTCGGCGCGGTTACCGGCTGATCACGTGTTCTTTGAGGAACTGCGAGACCGTCGCGCCGTACTTGTCCGGGTCTCGATCGCATGCGCCGAGGTGGATGGCGTCTTGAAAGACGACGAGGCGGCCCGCGGAGGCCGCATCCGCGATCGTCCGGGCGTGGTCGACCGGGACGATGACGTCCGCGTCGCCGTGGATGACGAGCAGGGGCACGGTCAATCCCCGGGCGTGCTCGGCCGCGTCGCCGTCGCTCAGCTCCGGGTCTCGCCGGTGCAGCCAGGCGAAGACGATCCGCGTGGTCAGCCACGCGGGCAGGCGGTGCTTGCGCAGTGTGCGATACACCGCATCCTGCGGATCGAGGCAGGGGCTGTCGACGATGATCGCATCGACCGGGGCCTCGCGCCCGACGTCGATGGCCACCGATCCGCCCATGGAGATGCCGATCAGCACGAGCTTCCGCTCCAGCCAGCGCTCGTGCAGGGTCCGGGCGATTCGGATCACGTCGTCGCGGTCGCCGCTGCCCCAGGTGCTCGTGGCTACGGGCGAATCGCCGTGGCCGCGCAGGTCGAAGAGGACGATGGTCGAGGCATGGGGCGCGAGCTGCGGCAGCCAGCGGAGGACCGACGTTCGCGAATCGCCCCAGCCGTGGACGAGCAGCATGACCGGGCCGTCGGGCCGCCGGCCGGTCACGAGCCACAGGTCGGCCGGCGGCCGGCCGTCCAGTTCGACGCTCAGCTCTTCCGTCTCGTAGCCCGCTTCCTCCGGCGACGTCGGCTCGCCCATGGCCAGGGCGTATCCGGCCGACCGTCGCTGCGGGCGGCGGAGTTGCCGCAGCACCCCCCACGCGATGAGCAGTTGCAGCACCAACGCGGCGACGATCAGCAGAACAATCAGACCCCACAGCATGACGACTCCAAACTCCAAACCCGAAACGCGAACCTGTTTTCCGTTATTCCGCGACGATCAACCGGTCGCCGCACTGTTTGCGCCACTTCTCGGACAGACTGGCGTCGCTGACCAACATATCGACCTCGTCGAGGCCGCACACCCGGGCGAGGGACTTGCGGCCGAACTTGCCGGCGTCCATGAGCATCACGCTGCGGGCGGCCTGGCGAAGCATGACCTGCTCGACCTCGGCCATGGCGAGGTTGTGATTATAGGCCGCGTTGTCGTACACGCCGGCCAGCGAGAACAGCAACAGGTCGGCGTGGAGGTCACCGAGGGCATGGGTGGCGATGGGCCCGACGCACACGCCGGTGCGCGGGTACAGGTTGCCGCCGGCAAGCACCATCTCCACGCCTTCGTCATCGGCGAAGAGGTGCGCGATGCTCAGTGAGTTCGTGACCACCTGCAGCGGCCGGGCGTCGATCTGCTTCGCCGCGTAGTACACCGTCGACCCGCCGTCGAGCAGGACGGTCATGTGCGGTTTGACGAGTGAGGCGGCGAATCGGCCGATCGCTTCCTTCGCCTCCACCTGCTCGTGCATGCGTTCGGCGAGGACGATGCTGTGATGATGCGGGCCGCGGTAGACGGCCCCGCCGTGGGTGCGTTCGACCAGCCCCCGCTGTTCCAGGGCTTCAAGATCACGCCGCACCGTCGAGGCCGAGACCTCCAGCGCCTCGCCAAGCGCTTCGAGCGTGGCCGTCTTCCGCTCCCGGAGAATGTTGAGCAGCCGTTCCTGTCGTTCGACGATCAGCACGATGGCGACTCCGTAAAGCGGCGGGTCAGTGGCGGGCGCGATCGTCCTCGGCGGCCCGGGCGGTGAGGGGTTTGGACATCATGCGAAGGTCGGCTCGGT